>CALBTQ010000661.1 GCA_937967875.1 uncultured Pseudomonadota bacterium | reverse complement strand
CGAGATCTACACTCTTTCCCTACACGACGCTCTTCCGATCTCTGATGACCGGCAATGCGTTCGATCTCGCCATCGTCGACCTTACCTTGGAGCATAGTTCCGGTTTCGATATCCTGGCGTCCGTCCGTCGGCTGCAGCCCGCCGCGATTGCGGTCGTCTATTCGGTGCACGAAGACGGTGCGCGGGTGCGTCGCGCCATTCAGGCCGGAGCCGCCGGGTATGTGACCAAGCGCGAGGATCCGGAAGTGCTGCTCCAATGCCTGCGCGAGGTGCGTTCCGGCGAACGTTTCCTGAGCCCGCGGGCGGCGCGCGCCGTCACGGTCTCGTTGACCGACGCCATCGCGCCCATTCCCGAGGAAACCCTGAGCCCGAAAGAATTAGCCGTCTTCAAAATGACCGGACAGGGCTACACCGCCCAGGACACCGCCGGCGCCATGGGACTGTCCGTACGCACCGTCGAAACCTACTACAGCCGCATCATGGAAAAAATGAATCTCTCGGGCCGACGCGAATTGCGCTTGCAGGCCACCGAGTGGGTGCGCACCTCCCTCGACCGATAACTCCCGCCGCGCTTATTCTTTTATCCGTGAAATGATGTCGAAATAGCCGCCCATACGTTCCGTCGTTGTTGGGCAATTCACCTAATGCACGTACCCGAGCGCCTTGAGCTGCTCATAAAGCTCTGCCGGGACTTTCTTCATCTGCCTCGCATTCGTCGGATCGATGTCGGCCGTCAGCAACTTCCGCCCGGCGCGCAGGGTGTTCAACCGATGCATCAGTTCATTGGCTGTGGCTTCGTCGTCCTCCGTTGGCCGCAGCAAACGGTTGTCGAGCTCCAGGGGATCCCGCTGAAGATCGTAAAGCTCGTTTTCCGTGCGCAGCTTGTTCACGATGAGCTTCGCCTCGGGTGTGCGTAACGAAAACCGGGTGAGGTTTTTGATCTTCAAATGCGGATTTTTATAATATTCCGATAGGCTGTGTCGCTCTTTGGTCTCCGTGCCCGCGATCAGCGGCAGCAGACTCTTCCCCTCGCAGGGGAACCGCTGCGCCTGCACGAAATCCAAAATCGTCGGAACCAGATCCAGCAACCGCACCTGCGTTCCGATCACCCGCCCGGCATTCGCGCCGCCCGGAAAACGCACGATCAACGGCACCTTGATCAGCTCGTCGTACAGATAAATCGCATGGCCCGTGTGGTTGTGCTTGTCGCGCAGGAACGACTCCCCGTGGTCCGACGTGAAAATGATCAGCGAGTTGTCCAGCAGTTTGTTTTCCCGCAATAGCTGAAACAGCGCGGCCATCTGCCGGTCGAGGTACCGCACCTCGCCTTCGTACGCCAGCAGGCACTCCGGGATATTCTGCTCGCTGTCGCTGCACTTCTCGGCTTCGGGTTCGGAAATGCCCGGATGAAAATCGTACGGATCGTGCAACTGGTACGTGTGGAAGAACAGGAAAAACTTCTTGTTCTTGAGCGTGGGCAGATTGCGCCGCGTTTTGTTCAGAATTTTCGCCAAGTCGTTCATGGACGTCGGGCTGTTCGGATCGTTGTTGCCGTCGCAGCTCCAATATCGGTCGAAGCCCTGCGCGAAGCCGAAGTGCTCGTCCAGCAGCACGCCGCCGTTGAACGACAAGGTCGCGTATCCCTGTTCATGCAGCAATTCGGCCAGGGTCGTCACGCTCTCGCGCATCGGGAAACTCTCGTGAAACACCCCGATCGACGACGGCAGATACCCTGTCAGCATCGACGCGTGCGACGGCAACGTCCACGAACTCTGCGCGATCGTGTTGGTGAACGTCACGCCCTCACGCGCGAACGCGTCGATGTTCGGCGTGAGATCCTTCGGGTGCCCGTAGCACGACAGATGGTCCGCGCGCAGCGTGTCGATGGAAATCAAAATCACATTCGGCGCGCCTGTCGCCACCCCGTGCCGAATGCGAAACCAACTCGCCGCGCTCGCCGGCAGCAGGCTGATCGCCGCGATGAGCAGCGGCAGCCAGAAGTGCCGGCGCGAATCCTTGACTTGCTTGGGCTTGGCCAGCAAAACGATGATGAACGGCGCCGCCGCCATCATCCCCATCGCGATGTTCACGCCGAACAGCCGGTCTTTGGCGAAATACAACACGCCCGCGAGCGTCACAGCCGCCGCCGTCAGCGCGATCTTCAACAACGCCGCTTTACGCCCCCGTCGCGCCGCGAACTGCCGGCCGCGAATCCCCAGTTCCGCCGCCAGCGTAAACAGGGGCAGGGCGACGGCCAGATGAATCATCCACCAACGCAAATTGAAGAACGTCATCCCGTTGACGATCAAACCTTGAGCGAAATACTGGTTGGACGCTTGCTGCGGATACGCGTCGACAAGCATGATCGCCGTGGCCGTTAGGCAGCCAAGGCAAAAAACAAGCGGTAAATATCGTCCCAACGGATGTTCCATCTCTACCCTGCTCGCCACGAAAGACCGTCGCGTTTTTGCCGGGTCGCGAACGCCCGGCGTCTTTTTCATTCGACGGATAAAAACATGCCGCGCGTTTGGTGTCAAGTTATGATAACTACTTGAATCCCTGTGTCGGCCGTTAAAAAAGAAAAGCCCCGATCCCCGGCGTCAAGGAGCGGGGCTTGATTTTATAAGTTCTAGTATCCCCAGTTGCCGTCGGGATCGTATTTGCGCACCCAGACATCGGCGTGGGTGGCGGTGTGGCGAATGAACCCCGTCAACACGCCGATATTTTTAGAATTGACGGCAACTCCGCGGGCGCCGTCGTAGTTGTTGTAGGTTCCGTTCTGGCAGTTTTCCCAAAGAAGGTTGCCGTCGCCGTCAAACTTTTCGATCAGGATGTTCCAGTCTTCCCCGTCGACGTATTTCTCGGCCGCCAACCAGACATTGCCGTCGGCGTCGATGGCGATCGAATGCCCCCAATACACATTCTCCTGGACGACCTCCCAGACCAGGTCGCCGGAGTCGTCGTATTTGCGCAGGAATAAGTCGTAGTCGTTCTGGCGACCGGTGACGTAAACGTTCCCCTCGGCATCGATGTTGACGCCTTCCCCGAGATCGTAAATGTTCTCACCGCCGTCCCGGATTTCCGTCCAGAGCACCGTGCCGTCGGCGTCGTATACGCGCAACCAGACATCGGGATCGTCGTTGGTCAAATACAAGGTGCCGACCGCGGCCACCACACCGTTTTCGTTGACGGCAATGCTGTGTCCGGCGGAACCGTAATTGCTGTTGCCGGCATAGCTGTCGGTCCAGATTTCGTTGAGATCCTCGTCGTATTTGCCGACCCAGATCCACTCGGTAACCGGGTCTTGTTCGACAAATTTTCCGATGAGGTAGATATTCGAATCGGCATCGACCGCCACATCATACCCGATGTCATGAGTCGCCGACGGCGACAACGTTTTAATCCATTCCAGCGTTCCATCCGAGGCGTGGTATTTGCCGACGAGAATATCATACGGGCCCTTGTCCGCCGTCATCATGCGACCGGCGCCGATCACATAACCGGCGGGATCATAGGCGCAGCCTGTGTACCAATCGATGTCATTGCCGGGTCCGTTGTAAGTGGCTTTCCAGGCTTCGTATCCGTTTTTCGTGATTTTACGAATCCAGGCGTCGTCACCCTGGGTGGCCGTCTCCTCATATACGCAAGGATAAATGTTGCCGGCATCGTCCATAGCCACACCCTGTCCGAATTGGTCGTTCGTACCGGCGCCGGCATACTCGCGGGTCCACAAGTCCACCGAATCGAACTCGATCCAGTAGTCTTCCGCCATCGGCAGCCCGGCGGCGCTGAGGGTCTGCGCCGCCGTCAGACTCACTGAATGAGTGCTGTATTCGGCCATCGGGTCCGTCGGTTGGAAGGTCATGATCGTGTCCTCGGCCTCCCAGGAAAACGCGCCGGTGATTCCGGTCGAGGAATTGGCCATCTGGAACGCGCCTTCCACGGCCGTCTTGTTCATCGTTTCGCTGAAAGTAATGACAACGGGCGCTCCCAGAGGAATCTCGTCCTCGCTCATTTCGGGCGAGATATTGACCACGGTCGGAGGTTCGCCGGTATCGTCGTCGCCGGTATCGTCATCGCCGGTATCGTCATCGCCGGTATCGTCATCGCCGGTATCGTCGTCGCCGGTGTCGTCGTCGCCGGTGTCGTTATCGTCGTCATCGTCATCGGTCGCATCGTCGTCTGTATTGTCGTCGTCTGCGGCATTGCCGGAGTCGTCATCGTCGTCGTCTCCGCAGGCGCTCAGAAAAAGAACCGGCATACAAAGCAACAGGGCCATCAGCTTGAAGTGGTTATGTGATCCAGTCATCACGTGTACTCCGTTATTGTAGAGATTTTCACCAAAAATAATAATCAGGAATCGCTGTCCATAGTTATCATATTCAAATGTTCATTTGATATCAAGATGTTAGGGAACGAGTTTTTAAGGAAAGTCAAATAATGGAAAAACATAGGTCCGGGGTCTATTCCCGACGCCCCCGCCGCCGGGGAGGGAAAATCCGACGGCGGGGATCGATCGATTAGCTCAAGAAGCCCGAGTCGGCGCCCAGGCCCAAAAGCAGGTTGATCAGATCGAGGATCAGCTTGCCCGGGTTCGCCCCGGCCATCTCCACGGCGGGCGCGACCAGGTCGGCGCCGTCCAACGCCGTCTGCGCCAGGTCGGCGCTCGGCGCGGCGGACGCGGCCGCGGTCAGCAGGGACAGGCCGACGGCCAATCCGATGAATAACATCGCCAGTACACCAAACTTTTTCATGAGTTTTCTCCACTTGTCGCGAAATGGCGGTTGATCGCTTTCCAGTCGGACCGGCTCGAGCTCCGGGTCCTCTTGCAGATACGCGCCCAGTTCCTCGGCCCGCTCGGGGGCCTTCTCGAAGCGCGCGAGCCAGGCGGTCACCTGGGCTCGGGCGGGCGCGGGGTCTTGGTCTTCATCTTTGAGTTGTTTCAAGTACAGGGCGGCCAGTTCCAGCCCGGCGCAGACGAGCGGCTCGATGTCCATCCAGCGCAGATCGGAAGAGCACACGTCTGAACTCCAGTCACCGAATACGAT
>CALBTQ010000660.1 GCA_937967875.1 uncultured Pseudomonadota bacterium | reverse complement strand
CATACGAGAGCGTAGTCGGTGACTGGAGTTCAGACGTGTGCTCTTCCGATCTGCACGGAATGGTCTTGGAAGTCGGCGCACCGTTGCACGACATTTACGTGCCCGGCGTGCTGAGCCTGGGGTATGCGCATCCGACCGGCGGGAAAAACGCGTTCGTGGCCGAGGATCAGTTCACGTTGCAGTTGCAGATGCTCGCGCCGTTCTGATCAAACGGGAAAATTTTCCAACCGCACGTTTTCTTCCAACGTCAGCAGCACATCGCGGCGCTGCCGGTATTCGTCTTCGAGCAAGCCGTAGGTGTGATGGTCGACCCACCGCCCTTCCAACTGCAGGTAGTGCCGCAGTGTGCCCTCGTGCACGAAGCCGAGATGTTCGATAACCTTTTGCGAAGCGATGTTGGTCACCGCATGCCGTGCGAACACCCGATGCAAGCGCAGTTCCTCGAAGGCCAGGCGCAACAGCCGCGCGCCGACCGCCGTGGCGAGGCCCCGCCCGCTCGCTTTGCTCCACACCCAATAGCCCAACTCCGCCGCGCGTGTGTGCGGCGCCATGTGGTGCAGCCCGACCGAGCCCAGGTGCCGGTCGTCGCCGGGCAACGTGACGACGTACACGCAGTCGGTGCCCTCGACCGCCGCGCGGCTCATGCGTTGAAAAAAATCGTCCATGTTGCGCGTGCACCGCGTTTCCTCGGCCCAGAACATGTACTTTTTCAAGTCGTCGAAGCTGTCCTCGAAGGCGCGCCACATCGGCTCGCGGTGACTATCCTCCAGCAAACGCAACAGCAGCGGACCGCAACTCAATTCGCGCGGAAATTTTTCGACGATCATGCTCATCGCTCAAATCCTTCTCAGCTCTTGGCCGCTAGCCGCCATGAATACAACATGCCCAATACCGCCGAGGTCAGGCCCAGTACGCCGATCGGCCAGAAGCCGAACATGTCGACCGTCAAGCCCAGCAGCGGCGCGGCGACCATCGTGAAGGCCGATTGCGCCTGCGACTCGACCGACAAAACCGTCGCCTGCCGCTCGGGCGGCGTCACCGTGTCGAAACGGCTCATCAAAATCGGCCGCCAGATGTTCTGCAAAATCTCCAGGGCCACAAAGGCCACGATCGCCACCGTGTACCATTTCATGAGCAGCAAGCCCAACAGCACCGCGTAGGTCGCCACGTACATTTCCCAAGAACGGCGCGCGCCGGCCTGATCCGACCCGGCCCAATCCTGCACGCGGTGCGCCTGCCGCGAGGCGATGGTCGAAGCCACGTGAATCGCCAGGTACGCCGCGGAAATCAAAATCGCGGTTCGCTTCTCGCCGGCCAGCCCGACGAACAACGGCAGCGCCAGCGCCGCCTGCTTGAGCATCGGCTGCAGGTAATCCTTTACCGTGTCGTGCAGGCCCTCAAAGCCCATCGACTCGACGAACAAGCCGCGCAACCCTTTGGTCGTCACCGCCAGTTTCATCGCCGCGCCCAACTCGCGAAACACGCGGCTCAATGTCAGCCGGTCGCCCTTGTTGACGATCTCCTCGTCCAACGAACGCGGGTACGTCGCCAGGTTGATCAGCCCGAGGATATACGGCGGCAGACACAGCCAGAAGATGTACGAGTAGCTGCCCGAAAGGAACACCAGCGCCCCGGCGATGACCACCGATACCGCCGAACCGGCCTTCGACCACGAACGCGTGTAGCCGTACACCTTCGTCTTTTCCGCGATGCGCCCCTGGTCGCGCAGCCAGGTGAAAATCATCGCCTTGTGCGTGCCGGTGCGGAACGCTTCGCCGATCGCGAAAAAGAACATCGCGAAAAACAGCATCCAGTACGCCGGGGCCAGCGCGAAAATGACGAAACTCACGATGTACGACGACCACCCCAGCAGCATCGACCGCCGCCGCCCCCATAAATCGGCGATCACGCCGGTGGGGATTTCCATCAGGTTGATGCACACCGAACGAAAACCGATCAGCACGCCGATCAGCGTAAAGGCCAGCGGTTGATGGTGCAGCTTGTCGAGCAGAAACAGCACGAGAAACGGTTCGAAGTAGCGTTGGTTTTTCAGAAAACCGTATAGCGAAAAGCGAGCGAGCATGGTGATCAACTCCCGATTGTGCAAACGCCGGCGGACGCTCGATGAATTTCTGGTATAATCCGCCCCGAAACGGACAACCCGGAAACGATGGACCAAAACGCATGATCGGTCAACTTGCCGCGATCTTGATTCTCAAATTCGGCGTGCGCCTGCCGCGCGTACTGGGCATGCTGCCGGCGCGCTATTACATCAGCGAGGCGGTGCGCTGCCTGCGCCGCGACGACCTGGACGGCGCGATGATGTGCTACCGCACGGCCCGGGCCAAAGCGCCGCACGTCGTAGAGGCCAAGGTCCTGCACGAGGTGCTGACCCTAGAAATGCGCCATCGCCGTCAGGCGCTGACCAAACGTCGCGAGGTGCTCCAGCGCACGCTAAGCGCCGCCAGGCAAGACGAAGACCGTCTCGGCGCACACCTGACCAACAATTTCTGCGCCGACGAATTGGCCGCGACCGAACGCGCGCTGACGATCATCGAGGCCTTTGCGGGCGAATTGGCCGGCGAGATTCCGCCGGAGCTCAAGGAAGGGCGCGCGGTCAACTAGTCGCGCGGCGTCAGCCACTTCAACCAGATCTTTTTCCCCGGCAGCGGCAAGGTATCGATCAACTCGGCGTACTCGCGGCGGAAGGGCCGCAGCACGATCAGCAACAACGCGAACACCGCGCCGCCCGTGACGATCAGCACCGGCAGCCGCAGCAGATCGTGCCACGCGATGATCTTGCCCAACCACCACACGACCGCGCCCATGGCCAGACTCGCCGCCAGCACCTTCGCCAGAAACGCCAGCGGGTAATCCGGATGCAGCGCGCGGTGCACAATCGTCCATTCGTACACGATGCCCGCGACGACCGCGATCGTCGTGGCGATCGCCGCGCCGGTCGCGCCCCACAGCGGAATGAACGCGAGGTCGAGCACGAGGTTGATTGCGCCGAACAGCAGACGCGCCTTGACCAGCGCCTTCTCCTTGTTCAACGCCTGCAAGAAGTTCGCGGTGATCCCGCCCATCTTCGAAACGCTGAGCCCGAAAAAGAGAATGAGCATCGGCACAATCGCGCCCTCGCCCGTTTCGCCGTACATCAGGCGCAGCAGGTCGCCGCCCAGCAGCAGACCGCCGACGAGAATCGGCAAGATGAACAGGTACATGTACTCCATGAACACGGCGAAGACGCGCTTGAGCTTCGCCTCGTCGCCGCCGGCGGCCACCTCGCTGACAAAAGCCAGGGTAAAGCCCTCGCTGAACGCGGCGGAAAAAAACGACACGGCGAAAAACGCGAAGTTGTAGCCGATCACATACCAGGTGACCTGCACCAGTTCGTCGCGCAACGCGCCCAGCAGCAGCACGTCCATGCCCTTTTCGAACACGAAGTGCAGCACGCCGTACAGGTACAACAATCCCGAAAACTGAAACAACCGCCGCAGCGTCACCGGCGCGCCGTTACCGGCGCTGTCCACCGTCGGCATCGCCGCCGTGCGCAGGCGTTGCCCGAAAAACACCAGCGTCGCGCCGTACAGCGCGATCTGGCAGATCATCACGCCCAGCACGCCGCCGCCCGCGAGGATCGTCACCGCCGCCACGACGACATAGAGCGTCGTCAGCGCCACCTGCAGCAGGTTGATGAACCGCTGTTCGTAACGCGCCACCAGTATGCGCGAAAGCAGATTCTGCAGACCCAGGCCGACGACCATCAGCCCGACCACCCGCACCAGCACGGCCTGCTCGGAGGCGTGCAAAATCAACCGGGCGATCGGCTCGGCCGCGAGGAACAAAATCGCCGCCGTCGCCAGCGAGACGATCAGCCGGATCGCCCCCGCCTGTCCGACCAACCGCCGCTCGGCCGCCGGTCCGCCGCGCGCCACCGCCTCGGGCAGAAAACGCAGCAGCGTGTTTTCCAAGCCGAGCGAAGCGAAGAGCACGACCATCGCGTTGAGGTTGAGCAATCCGGCCAGCGCGCCGTACTGCTCGCCGCCCAACAGGCGCACCAGGACGATCGATTCGGCGTACTTCACCACCATCAGGGCCACTTTGCCCACGAGGTTCCAGTACATGGCGCCGGCGGCGCGCTCGCCCAAACGAGCCACAATCGCTCCTTCGCTCGTTGAAAGTCGCGTGTCAGTCTACAGCTTTTTCGTGACGGGAAAAAAGGGGAAAAGCGCCCGGCTGTACACCGGTCGCCGGAGAAAACCTGTCGATCGGACGACTACTCCCCGGTTGGCCCTTTCCAGAAGTCGACCTCGACCATCGCCTGCATGCCCTTGTAGGTCGCCACGACCACCGCGTAGCCGTTCACATCGCCCGGCGTCAGCGAGGTCGCCGCGTAGCCGTCGATGTCCGTGGTCAATTCCGCGGCCCCCAGAGTGCCCATGGTCGAGCTCAGCAGCACCGCCGCGCCCTCGACGCCGCCGCCGTCCGGCCCGATCACCGAAAGCATCAACGTCACCGTGCCACCGGCCGTAATGTTGATATTGTCCGGCGAAGCCACCACGGTAAGCGAATAGCCGTTTTCGTTGGTCGCCGCATCCATGTCCGTGGTCATGAATTCATCGCCGCAACCGGCAATCATCATCAGGGCGGTCAATACACCCAAAATCCACAGCGTACGCATGGGATCCTCCCAGAAAAGAGCAATACGGTCTCGGAAATGAGCAAAGGCGATGCCAACCCCCACACCATTCGGCATTAAACACTCCAACTACTTGATTTAATAATGGCATTTAATAATTTTGCCGATCGACAGCCACAGCCGTAAGACGCAAAAAAGGCGGCAAATCATGCCCGGTCAGGGGCAAGATCGGCCGCCCGGCGAAGCTATTTCGCGGGGTGGCACAACAGGCACTGGGACTTGTTCTGCCAGGTTTTTCCGTGCTTGCCCTGGTGGCAATTCAAGCAATTTTTGGTCGGCGAGTGCCCGCCGATGCCCGACAGATCGGAAGAGCGTCGTGTAGGGAAAGAGTGTAGATCTCGGTG
>CALBTQ010000659.1 GCA_937967875.1 uncultured Pseudomonadota bacterium | reverse complement strand
CCACCGAGATCTACACTCTTTCCCTACACGACGCTCTTCCGATCTGATGATGAAGGAAATACGTTATTATACCATGATCAGGTTCTGACGTATTTCGATGATATTATTGACAATAATGCTCTAGAAATGGAATATCAATTTATTTGTGAATATTATAATAACAGGCCGCCGACGCCGGATGATAATAATTGGTCGCTTGTTTTTAGCTGTGAGATCGATGGGCTTGTTGGAGAAATTGATTTCACGATTGATCAAGTCGGCATTAAAACCTTGTACAATAACGATGAATATATTCTCTTTATGCCGGTCAATTATGCCGGTCAACTAAAAGGCGAAGATAAACTTGTCAAGGTTGAGCATATGCTCCAAATTATAAAGAAGAATGAAGATTAAAAATTATGACATATTAAGATATTTAGTGATTATGATTATTATCTGTCTTCCAGCCTGCCAGCCGTCCGATGATGATGACGACGATACGCCCGAAGAGGATTTGCACGGCAACGGGTGGCCGGAAGAGGGACCGCCCGCGTGTCCGCCGTATCAGGAAAATGAGCCGTGGTTTACCATTCAAAATTTTGAGGATGCCGCCTGGGATTTCCGCGAATTGTACGGCGAAGATTTTGCGACCGCAAATATTAGTATAAACGATAATAGTATAGTGTTTCAATTTATCGACATGCAACTGACAACCGTATGGAATGTCGACCTGTTCGATTCGGTTTTCACCGACAACCAATCGGTTTTGGTTTATATCGGTTGGCAGGATATGGGCTTTGATTTCGGACCGCGAAATCTTTGGGTGCTCAGCGACGAGGCGGAGTTGCTTGTCTATCACGATCAGAATTTCAACACCGGCACGTACAACGTTGGAACTCATCAGGTCGACATGCAGTTTGAGTACATGTGTGAATATTACGATCTGTCTCCGCCGACATTGTATGACAATGAGTGGGCGCTGGTTTTCGGGCGAGAACTCAGCGGCGATATCGACGGCTTGAATTTTTCCGTCGATCAAACCGGACAAGTCGTGGATTTGACCGTCGAGGGTTATCGTCTTTATGTGCCGGTCAATTACATCGGCCAATACAAAGGAATTGATGAAGGCGATTCAATCGACGGACCGACCAGCGTCGAAGATTTCGTTTTGCAGATTATTATAAATAAATGAAATACAATGTCGGTCAGGTTCGACAATATGCGGACCGTCATGGATCATTGGTCGATGATTCCCGATACTCGCCGAATCGGCCTGCGATAAGCGGAGCAACCCCACTTTTGCTAAATGTATAATATGCATTTAAACTTATATTTATACAAATATAAATAACGTTTCGCTTGCGTTGCCGAAAAAATTTTGTTACATTCCCGCTTCAGGTCGGCCAGGTGCACGGCCCGCGATTGAAAAGTGGAACTGACAATAAACCATTGATTTCTACCATCCGGCAGTAAATTCTCCTCCGACATTTTGCATCCAAGGATAGAGAAGGGATACGATGCAGCACAGCAAGTGGATCGTCATCAAGTTCGGCGGCACCAGTGTGTCGTCGAAACAGCGCTGGGATAATATTCACTACGTTCTTACCCGGCGCTTGGAAGAGGGATTTCATCCGGTGGTCGTTTGTTCGGCGCTCAGCGGCGTCACCGACGCTCTGGTGAAGCTGCTGGCGGCGATTCCGGACGCGTCCTACCGCGAACATCTGGCGCGGGTCGAGGACAAGTACCGGGCGCTGGCCGCCGAGTTGAACGTCGACGCCGATGCGTTGCTCGGTCATTTTTTCTCCGAGTTGGATCAACTGACGCGCGGCGCGACGATGATCGGCGAGGTCAGTCCGCGCCTGCGGGCGAAGGTGACGGCCTTCGGTGAGCTGATGTCCACGACGCTGGGCTGGGCCTACCTGCGCGCCAAGGGCATGAATGCGCACTGGAAGGACGTGCGCGAGGTGCTGCGCGCGACCGACGATAGTCAGGCGCATTTTTCGCAGCATTACCTGAGCGCGCAGTGCGGCTACATGCCCGACGAAAAAGCGCGCGAGTTTTTCTCGGGCGAGGAAAACTCGGTATTCATCACCCAGGGCTTCATCGCGCGCGACGGCGCGGGCGAAACGGTGCTGCTCGGGCGCGGCGGCTCGGATACATCCGCCTCGTATCTGGCGGCGATCCTGAGCGCGGAGCGATGCGAGATCTGGACCGACGTGCCGGGCATCTACTCGGCGAATCCGCGGTTGATTCCCGAAGCGCGGCTGCTCAATTACGTGACCTACGAGGAGGCGCAGGAGATCACCTCGCTGGGCGCGGAGGTGCTGCATCCGCGTTGCCTGCACCCGGTGGCGGAAAATAAAATTCCGCTGCACATCCGCTGCACGTTCCGGCCGCGGCTGAAGGGCACGGTGATCGCCGAGAACATTCCGCACAGCGGCGATCAGGTCAAGGCGATCGTGTCCAAGGACGACATCACGCTGATTTCGATCGAGTCGCCGGCGATGTGGCACAGCGTCGGTTTTCTGGCCGACATTTTTCAATGCTTCAAACACCACGGCATGTCGATCAACCTGGTGTCCACGTCCGAAACGAACGTGACGATCTCGCTGGACAAGATCGAGGGCGGCCTCCACAACGATGCAATGAACGCGCTGGTCGGCGACCTCAAGCGCTACGGGCAGGTGCGCCGGATCGACTCGTGCGCCTCGGTAAGCCTGGTCGGGCGAAACATCCGCAACATCCTGCACAAGCTCGGCGACGCCTTCGAGGTGTTCGAGGATGCGCTGGTGTATCAGTTCACGCAGGCGGCGAACGACTTGAATCTTTCCTTCGTGGTCGACGAGGAGCAAGTGCCGCGGCTGCTGGTGCAGTTGCACCGCTTGCTGTTCGAGCATCACCGGCACGACGCGTTGCTGGGTAAAACCTGGAGCGAGGTGTTCGAGGAAAACGGCAAGCACAGATCGGAAGAGCGTCGTGTAGGGAAAGAGTGTAGATCTCGGTG
>CALBTQ010000658.1 GCA_937967875.1 uncultured Pseudomonadota bacterium | reverse complement strand
ATGAAAGATTAGATCTCAAATTATCTAAATTAATTACCATCTTGCCAGACAGTTTAATGGAAAAGTTATCGTCACATGTTTGATCGAGCGCGACGCCCCTGAGCATACCAAGGGAAAGCAAGTGGATCCCTTCTCCGTTTTCCCATGGACACCTATATGGACACCAGAAATAATCTTTAAACAAAACGGGGTCAGGCCGCGTGGCCTAACCCCTTGTATTCATTGCGTGCCCGGAGCCGGACTCGAACCGGCACGACCTTGCGGTCTGGGGATTTTAAGTCCCCTGAGTCTACCAATTCCTCCATCCGGGCGACGGAGCCTTTTAATAGCACGGCTGCGGGCGGCGGAAAAGCGGATTTCGCGGGTTATTCTCTTTTGGCTCGCTCGCGTTGACGAACGCGGCGAAGCGCTCTAAAACAAAAGGCGATTCGCAAACATCTCCCCAATAAGGATCGGTGATCCGTGAAGCTGACGCATTTCTTGATCCTGGCGACATTGTGTCTGGCGCTGACGATCTCCGGCGGCGCGGCTTTGGCCAAGGACGATCCGCCCGCCGAGGAAACGCCCGCGCCCACGACGGTCGGGCAGTTCCAGTTCGGCAGTTACGGCCGGGTGCAGATCAGCGACGACATGGACGGCCATCGCGGCTATTCGACCAACGTCGTCGCGCACGGTCCGCGCATCTTCGAGCCCAGCTACGGCGAGCTGGATTTTTCTTACACGATCGACGCGCCGGACGATTTCGGCAGCCGCATCCTGTTCACGCTGGCGCTGTTCGAGCCGCTGGCGCACTACAGCGGCGAGTACGATCAGACCTTCGCGGTGCGCAACATGTACGCCGAGGCGTGGGGCTTCGTACCCTACGTGCCGGCGATTCACGCGTGGGTCGGCTCGCGCATGTACCGCGGCGACGACGTGTACCTGCTGGATTTCTGGCCGCTGGACAACCTGAACACCATCGGCGGCGGCCTGGGCTACGTGTGGAACGGGCTGGACGTGCGCGCGCATGTCGGCGTGAACCGGCTGGCCGACGATTATCAATTCCAGACCATCGAGGTGCCCGGCGCGGCCAACGGCTCGCGCGAAAAATTGCTGCTGGACCGCCAGCGGTGGATCACCTCGGGCCGCGCGCAATACGGCTTAAACCTCTGGCGCGGCCTGGGGATCAAGGGCGTGCTCTACGGCGAGAAGCATTCGCTGGACAAGGGCGAGCACATCAGCGAGGAGCTGATGACCGGCGACGTGCCGAACTACGATCCGGACGTCATCGCCGCGACGCTGCCCGAGGAAAGCGGTTGGGTGCTGGGCGGGCAGCTCGGCCTGTGGGGCTTCGGAGCCAACAGCCATTTGAATCTGTTCGCGCGCTGGGCGCAGGATCTGGCGGCCTACGGCGAAGCGGGCGTGCCCTGGGGCCTGGACAAAAACGGCACGACCGAAGGCGCGTATGAGTTCGTCGGCGCGCTGTCGGCGAACTGGGAATTTTACTGGGCGGGCGTGCTGGCCGGCGGGTACATCCGCAAGTTCAAGGACGCGGACGTCAACGAATATGACACCGACGATTTCGTTGAGGGCGCGTTCACGGTGCGGCCGGTGATTTTCCTCACCGACCATCTGCACCAGGGCTTCGAGTTTTCCTATCAGGAACATTATCCGTTCGGCCTGGATGAACAATCGCAGGAGCACGAAGTCAGCAAGGTCACGCAGTACTCGCTGATGGAAATCATCAGCCTCGGGCGCGGCAGCTACCGCCGCCCGCAGATGCGGCTGACCTATACGATCAGCCAACCCAACGGCTCGGCGCGCCGCACGTACCCGGAAGGCGATTTGCGCCGGCCCGATAAAACCGAGCATTTCCTCGGCCTGGGAGTGGAATGGTGGTTCAACTCAAGCACGCACTGATCGTCGCGGCGCTGCTCGCCTTGTTGCTCACGGCGTGCGGCGAAACGCACGAAACGAAGGATTTTACCGACGACGGCGACGATTCCGGCGACACGACGCGGCCGGTGATCTACCAGCTGGTCGTGCGGCTGTTTTCGAACGTCAAGAACGTCAACGAGTGGGACGGCGATCTGGCGACCAACGGCGTGGGTAAGTTCGAACACATCGACACGATCGCTTTGGAAGCGCTGGGCGAGCTGGGCGTCACGCACATCTGGCTGACCGGCGTGCTGCAGCAGGCGACGAACACCGATTACGCGAACCTCGCCTCGCCGCAGCCGGCCGACGATCCCGACGTGCTCAAGGGCAAGGCGGGCAGCTTCTACGCGATCAAGGACTACTTTGACGTGTGCCCCGATTACGCGCTGGATCCGGCGCAGCGGCTGAGCGAATTTTCCGCGCTGGTCGAGCGTATCCACGACGCGGGGATGAAGGTGATCATCGACTTCGTGCCCAACCACGTGGCGCGCACGTACGACTCGGACATCAAGCCGGAGTTGAACTTCGGCGCGGAAGACGACACGAGCGTGTTCTTTTCGCCGCAAAACAATTTCTTCTACCTGGTCGATCCGCCGGGGCAGGTGCTGTCGCTGCCCGAGCTCGATCACTGGCCGCGACCCGCCGGCGCCGACGGCACGCTGGAGAGCGAAAACAACGACGGCAACCCGCCGGGCGACGTACCCAAGGCGACCGGCAACAACCAGACGAGCGTGACGCTCACCGCCAACGATTGGTATGAGACGATCAAGCTCAACTACGGCTACGATTTCACGACCGGCGAATCGTCCTTCGAGCCGGTGCCCGACACCTGGCGCAAGATGGACGAGGTGCTGGCCTATTGGCAGGGTCTGGGCGTCGACGGCTTCCGCTGCGACTTCGCGCACTGGGTGCCGATCGAGGCATGGAGCTACCTACTGGCCGCCGCGCGCGAACGCGACGGCGAGGTGTACTTCTTCGCCGAGGCCTACGAGTCCGGCGACGCGCCGCCGGGATTCTCCTTCGGCAACATGCTCAAGGCCGGCTTCAACGCGATTTACGACGACGGCGCCTACGACACGCTCAAGGGCATTTACTGCTGCGGCTATTGGGCGAACGACCTGGAAACGCTGCTCAACAGCCGCGACGATTACCTCGCCGAGCACCTGCTGCACTACGCGGAAAACCACGACGAGCGCCGCATCGCCTCGCCGGTGGTGGCGGGCGAGAATCCGGACAACAGCGGCTTCGGCAGTTTCCAGGCGGGGCAGCCGGTGGCCGCGGCCCTTTATTTAATGGGCAGATCGGAAGAGCACACGTCTGAACTCCAGTCACCGAATACGATCT
>CALBTQ010000657.1 GCA_937967875.1 uncultured Pseudomonadota bacterium | reverse complement strand
ACCGAGATCTACACTCTTTCCCTACACGACGCTCTTCCGATCTGGCGCGCTGCTCTTCGGACAAAGTGCAGCCCATGCCGTACATGTTGGCCATCGGGCCGCCGACGTTGCTGATCCAGCCGCGGAAATAACGCAGCCCGGCGATCAGCGTCGCTTCGCGGATGATCGAATCCTTGCTGCGCTGGCTGATGTAGCGCCCTTCGAACAGGTGATTGCCGCAGAAGGTGCAATCGCCGAAGCAGCCGCGGTGCGTGGTGATGCCGTACTTGACTGTTTCGAACGACGGAATCGGCCCGGCTTCGCGGTACTTCGGATGCGGCGTGCGCGAATAGGGCAGCTCGTACATGCGGTCGAGCTCGGTGGTCGACAGCGGCCGTTGCGGCGGCGTCTGCACCAGCGTGTAACCGTTGTAATCCTCCAGCAGCGGCTGCGGCTTGCGGAAATAATCGACGTTGGCGGTGACCAACCGGTAATGCTCCAGGAAGCTGGTCTTCGAGGACTGCAGTTCGTCCCAATTCGGCAGCCGGACGTGCTCGGGCGGAACGTACTGCTCCCACCCCTCCTGCTTGCGGTCGACCTTGTACATCACGCCGCGGATGGTCCGGCAATCCAGCGCGGTGCCGCCGCGGGCGAACACGCGGGCGATCTGCGTCAGCGAACGTTCGGCGTAGCCGTAGGTCAGCAGGTCGGCCTCGGTCTCGGCCAGCAGGCCGGGCCGCAGCTTGTCGTCCCAGAAATCGTAGTGTGCAAACCGGCGCATCGTCGCTTCGTGCCCGGTGAGCACCACCGGCACTTCCGGATACACCTTCTTGCAGATTTCGGTATACACCTGGCTGGCGCGGTCGGGCCGCAGGCTGGGCAGGCGGCCGGGGCTGAAAAAGTCGATCTTCCGCGGCCGTTTGGTCGGCCGGTAATTGGCGATCATCGAGTCGTTCTTGCCCGCGGAAACGACGAAAAACAACCGCGGTTTGCCCAACTGCGTGAACTCGCGCAGATCGTTCCAATCCGGCTGGGCAATGAAGCCGACCTTCAGGCCCAACGTTTCCAACACGCGACCGAGGATGGCGATCTCGAAACTGGGGTGATCGATAAACGCATCACCGGTAATCAAAATTACGTCGCACTCGTTCCACCCGCGCCATTCGAGTTCCCGCTTGGTCATCGGCGGATGACGAAAGGTCCGCCGCTCCTTCTGGAAGCCGTTCATCGCTCGTCCTTTCTAACCGTACTCAACTGCAACATGCGAGCTAACCGACCAAACCCGAAAATCTCCACCCTTCGTTCGTTGGCGACCATGATGATGAAATGGCTTGTTGTAACGTCTCAACGGCGGTCCCAACCGCTTCGTCCATCGGTTTGCCTTGCGCCAGTAGGCCGGCTATCAATGCCGCCAGCGCGCAACCGGTGCCGTGTACTTCGGCCCCTTCCTTCCGCTGGTTTTTCCACTCGAAAAATCCGTCCGTGGTCCACAATCGGTCGACCGGGTCCCCGTCCAGATGTCCTCCTTTGATCAATACGTTCCCGGCTCCCATCTCCCGCAAGCGTTGCGCGGCCCGTTCAAACTCGAACGGTTGTTTTATTGAGAGATTGCATAACCTCTCCGCCTCGGGGACATTGGGAGCGATCAGCGTCGCTTGCGCCGTCAGCTCGTCGCGCAACACAGCGAAAGCCTCTTCGTCGCCCAGCGCGCCGCCCGCGCCCGCCGTCAGCACCGGATCGATCACCACCGGTACGTTTTTCGGCCGACGACGCAGAAAATCGGCGACGATCTGCGCGATTGCGCCGCTGCCCAACATGCCTATTTTCACTGCGGAAATCGGCAAATCGGCCGCCAACGCCGCCAGCGTCTCGGCGAAAAATTTCGGCTCAACGGGGGAAAAACGGACCGTGCGGGCCGGCCCCTGAATGGTCATCGCGGTGATGGCTCCGGCTGTGCGGACGCCCAATCCGGCCAGGGCGACGGTATCCGCCAGCAGACCGGCGCCGCCGGTCGGATCGTATCCGGAAATGCATAGGACTATCTTCGTTCGCAACGCGCGCGAATCAACATTCCAGAAATGTCCATTCGTTGTTTCCAACGTCCTGAACGTACTTTCTAATCCCGACTCTTTTTGGCGACTGCCTTTTTCTAGGAAATCGACCGTACTTTTCAGTTTTCCCTCATTGCCCTGAGGACGGAGTCTAACACGATCAACCGACCGATACTAGTACAAAGTTTGGACTTTATTTTAGGCTATTGTACGCAGCTTTCGCCGCAATGTATTGCGATGCAATCCCAGCAGACGGGCGGCGGCGACCTGGTTGCCGCGGCAGTGTTCCAGCGCGCAGTCGATCAGACAACGCTCCACAGTATCGATCACCGTTTGATACACGTCGCCTTCACGATCCGGCGACGACGCAGCCAGCAATTTTTTGCAGACGTCTTCCAACGCCGCCTGCAATTTCGGATGTCCGTCGCTATTCATGCCCCTCCCCCGCCGCGGCAAAAACGCGCCGCACGATCGTCATCAACGTCGTCACATCCGGCGCGGTGGCGAGGTCCTGTCGCGCCGCCGTCGCCCCGCGCACGCCTTTGACCAGCCGCAGCGCGAATTTGCGGATTTCCTTGGTCGCCTGCTGCTCGCCCTTGGCCGCGATCATCGTGGACAGATGCAACTCGAGCATCGCCAGTTTTTCCGCCGCGCTCGGTTCGGACGGAACGGTCCGTCCCTCCAGCGCCGCGCGCGCCTGGGCGAACAACCACGGCTTGCCCACCGCGCCCCGGCCGATCATCACCGCGTCGCAACCGGTCTGCGCGACCATCGCCGCCGCGTCTTCGCCGGTCGTCACGTCGCCGTTGCCGATCACCGGCACGCTCGCCGCCGCTTTCACCGCCGCAATCAGCGACCAGTCCGCCCGCCCGGTGAACTGCTGCGCCCGCGTGCGCGGATGCACCGCGATCGCATCCACCCCCGCCTCCTGAGCGGCCCTGGCGCATTCGAGCACGTTCACTGTCTCCGCGCCCGCGCGCAGCTTGACCGTCAGCGGCAGCGTCGTCGCCGCGCGCATCGCCGCCAGCACGCGATGCAACAGCGCCGGATCGCGCATCAGCGCCACGCCGTGGCCGCTGTTGACCACCTTGCGCACCGGACACCCGGCGTTCAGGTCGATCGCCTCGATCGGCCGCAGGTCGGCGACGATCCGGCACGCTTCGGCCAACAACTGCGGATCCTTGCCGAACAGTTGCGCCACGAAGGGATGATCGTCGGGCGCAGCGTCCAGGTACGCCAGCGTCTTCTGCCGACCCTTGGAACGCGGCGGGGCGAGAATCATCCCGTCGGCGCTGACCATCTCGCTGACAGTCAGATCGGCGCCGAACCGACGGCACACGGCGCGAAAGGCCATGTCGCTGTAGCCGGCCAGCGGCGCGAGAATCAGCGGGATCTTCTCCCCGAAGTCGAGCGAGCCCAGGCGCATGTTACCGTCCGGGCCGCAGGCGCAGCACGTTGCGTTCGTCGGAAATGCGGCCCACGATCGCGCGCACCGGCACGCCCTCGTCGGCCAAGGCGGCCAGCAGGTCGTCGGCCTTGTCGGCGGCGACGGCCAGCAGCAGCCCGCCGCTGGTCTGCGCATCGTTGGCCAGCAGCAGTTGATCGTCGCTCAAGGCCGCGTCGGTGCGCACCCAGGCGTTGGCGAAATCGCGATTGGCGTAGGTGCCGCCGGGAATCAGCCCCATCGACAGGCATTCGGCGACGCCCGGCAGCAGCGGAATTTCATCGAACCACACCTCGCCGCCCACGCCGCTGTTTTTCAGAATCTCGAGCGTGTGCAGCAACAGGCCGAAGCCGGTCACGTCGGTCGCCGCGTGCACGCCCACGCGCCGCGCCGCCCGCGCCGCCTTGTCGTTGAGGAACGAACACGAATCGATCAGCACCTGCTCGGCGCCCGCCGGCTCCATCTCCGCCTTGAGCGCCGTGGCCAGCAGCCCGGTGCCGATCGCCTTGGTCAGCACCAGCACGTCGCCCGCGCGCGCGCCCTGCTTGCCCAGGATGTCGTCCGGATGAATCACCCCGGTCACCGCCAGCCCGTACTTGGGCTCCTTGTCGTCGACGGTGTGCCCGCCGATAATCGCCACGCCCGCTTCGGCCGCCTTCGCGTAACCGCCGGCCAGAATGTCGCCGAGCATCGACAGTGGCAGCGGCCCCTTTTCGGGAAAGCCCACCACGTTCAGCGCGGTCAGCGGCGTC
>CALBTQ010000656.1 GCA_937967875.1 uncultured Pseudomonadota bacterium | reverse complement strand
TGATGATGTCGTTGGTGCAAAACGGGCACGGCGCCTCCAGCCCTTGAAATTCCTGGTAGCATTTATTCCCGATCACCGGGTGGTCGTATGTTTGTTGAGCGACTTTGTTCACGAAGAGGATTTCGTAGGTCTCCATGTCGGCCACATAGATGATTTCGTCCAGGCTGTTGAGCAGCGACAGCAGTTGGTCGTGTGCGCTGCGCAGCGCGTCTTCGGAGTTTTTCCGCCCGGTGATGTCGCGGATAGATTCGATGGCGCCGATGATCTCCCCCGACTCGTTGCGCAACGCCGAGGCCGTGGCGAAAATATAGGCGCCTTTGCCGCCAAACAGCGTCGGGGCGTACACCTCGCTGTTGAGAATGTTACCGGCGGTGCTGATTTGATCGTACCGTTCCAGATCGGCAATGTTATCCGTGGTCATCGCCAAATCCATCAGGACAGGCCGTCGTTCGCCGTAGAACGGCAGTGCGTATTCGTAATCGCCTTTGCCGAGCATGTTTTCTTTGGCGATGCCGGTCATTTCCTCAATCGCTCTGTTCCAGGCGATGACCCGGCCCTCGCGATCGATGACGGCGGTGGCGTCGGGCAGAAATTCGATGATGTCGTTGAGGCGTTTGTTGGATTCGCGTAGTTGCTCCTCGGTGTGTTTGCGCTCGGTGATATCGGTGGAAACGATGAGCACCGAGGTGGGTTTGCCGTTTTCGTCGCGCAGGAACGACATGCTGTTGGACAGCCAGACGATCGAGCCGTCCTTGCGGTATTCTTCCAGTTCCAGCGTGCGCGTACGATTGGGATCGGCCGTGCCGTCGGCTTCCAACTCCAGTTCTTCCTGCATCGTCTGGATCGCCTGGGTCAGCGAATGAGGCGGCATGATCTCGTCGATCGTTTGACTCAACGCTTCTTCGACCGTCAAGCCGCGCAGCCGATAGATGGACGGGCTGACGTAGGTGAAACGGAAATTCAGGTCCATCACCGAAACCGTGTCGGCGATGTTGTCGGCGATCAGGCGATACTTCTCCTCGCTCTCGCGGATGGCCGTTTCCTGTCGGCGCAACGCCCGGTTGGAGCGCAGCAACCAGGTGAGAATGAAAGCGAACAGCAAAACCAGCAACACCAGGGACGACGGCAGCGCCGCCCGGCTGAGAATGCGCCAATTCCAGGTCGACGCCTCGATGTCGACGCCCAGCACCAGCAGCAGTTCGCCGTCGGCCGGATCGATCACCGGAGCAAATACGCTGACGAACGAACCGTATTCGTCGCTGTAGGGTCCGACGATGATTTCCCGGCGGGTTTGAAACACCTCGCGCAGTTGCGCCGGCGCCTGCCGGTACACCGTGCCGGGCGGCGAGGCGTAGCGGTCGGTTTCGGCCAGGTTTTCCGGGCCGAAAACGATTTGATCGCCTTGCAAAGCCAGGCTATAGATCATGCGGCTGCCGATGATCTCATTGGCCTGGCGCATTTGCTGTTCCAGGCGCTGGAAAGATGCGGACGATCTATCCGCGGCGCTGAAGAACAGCCGGCGAATATCCTCAATGTCGGGAGATTGAATGATCAATCTGGCTTGTTGCTGCAAGGTGTCGCGCATCTGGCGATCGGCGTAATTGACGATGCGCCAGGTGAAGACGATAAAAATGACGATTATGATTATCGCTAAAAAGAAATAATGCGATTTTTTTGGGATCATTTACTTGTCCCGATCGTTTTTACTGACGCCCCCTTAACAGTGAACGCGTTCTTCCTTCGTCATAAGTTTTAAATAATGATTCGCAACCATTCCTGCAAAAGATACAAACAATATAGTCTCGTCGTTCTTTCGGGTCAATAAATGTCGAAAATTAGGATATTTTTTGTAAAGTCTAAGAGAAACGGCGCGTCGCAGCGTCTCGCCGTACGGCGAATCTTTCATTATGGGCCCATGACTGACAGGCGAGTCATTCCGACGGG
>CALBTQ010000655.1 GCA_937967875.1 uncultured Pseudomonadota bacterium | reverse complement strand
CCGTCTATGATTGCGAAGGTTACCGGTTGCCCACCGAGGCGGAATGGGAATACGCTATTCGTGCGGGAACAAATACAGATTTCTACAACGGCGATCTCACGAAGGTTGAATGCTACAACCTGGATCATGCTCTCGACGAAATTGCCTGGTACTGCGGCAACGCCGACGATTTCACCCGACCGGTGGCGCAAAAACTCCCTAATGACTGGGGTTTATACGACATGAGCGGCAATGTATATGAATTGATTTGGGATGCTTATCAGGACTACGCCGGCGACGAGACGAATCCCGGAGGTGGGGTGCCCGAAGAGTCGGTAAAAATATCTCTTCGAGGAGGCCAGATATTCGGCGATTCGCTCAGATGTCGCAGTTCACATAGAGGAGGGACTACGCCGGCAAATTTTGGGGCTGATGCAGGCTTCCGTCTGGTGAGGACGCTGAATTAGCTTGGATAGGAACGGACGATAAACTTTCACCCCGCCGGGCGGCCCCACCACCACAGGACGGAGCCGATGATGCAGTCGTCGATGTCGTCGCCCTGAAAGAGCAGGAGGCTGTCGGCGGCGAGGGAATCCTTGTTTTCGGGCAGGCCCATCACCAGGTCTTTGCTGACCACCTTGCACCATTTGACCGAAGCGCCGTCGCCCTGGCGGAAGGCGACCATTTTGCCGTCAAGCTGCTTGGGATTGCAGCGGCCGTGGTCGATGGCGACGATCGAGCCGTCGGTGAGGATCGGCGACATGGAATCGCCGCGCACGCGCACGCAGGTGACGTTCTCGGGATGCGGGCACCAGTCGGCGTGGATCAACGCGTAGTCTTCGATGTCGTCGGCGTTCACGCGACGCGGGCTGCCGCCGGCGATGGCGTCGGCCAGCAGCGGCACGGTGACGAAACGATCGCGGCGGACCTCCTCAGCGACGAAGGCGGCGCTTTCCTTCTTTGATTGCGCGGGCACCTTCGGCGCGGCGACGCCGAGGGTGACCGGGCCGCGGGTGCGATGCTCGCCGGTGAGCAGCCAGAGCGGGTCGATGCCGAAGGTCGTCCACATCGTTTCGAGCGATTTGGCGCCGGGCAGCCGCTCGCCGGTCAGCCAGTTGAAGACGGCCTGGTGATTGGTCTGGATATCGGCGGCAAAACGACGCACGACGCCCTCGCTATGGCGGTCGATCATCGTGCGCAGCCGTTCGGCGAAGCCCTTGTTTTTCATTCGGTTACCTTCCATGTCTACATTTATATAATTTTTATTGACTAATGTCTACTAATTTTATATATTGCCACCCGGACATTTGGGGGCAGGGGATCGCAACAAAAATATACCAAACGGAAACGGAACACGAGTTCGATCCGAGTTAATAAAACATTGGGCGAAATTTACAAGGCTTAGGTTATTTATCGGCGATAATGGAGAATCGCGGGCGCCGTTTCGGAAGCGGCGCCGGGAGGGAACGTGATGGACGAGCGACTGATGGAAAGCATTCTCGCGGATTTTGACGTGTACCGTTCGCTGATTCGGCAAATGGGAGCGCCCAACGGTCTGGCGATCACCGGCGGCTGCTACGAGGCGGACCGCTTCGGCTGGTCGCGCGTGAAGGGGGTGCGCGTCCATTTCGATCAGCAGTTCACACCACGAAAAATCGAGCATTTGGAATTGGGCGTGACCTACCGCGTCGAGCGCTAGGCCGCGCCGAGCCCACCCGAACATCGGCGGCTCTTCAACACAATACAAACGAAGGCTTCACCCGGACATCGGTCGGCCGACACGTCGCGGCGCACCGCGCGCCGCCGGGAGGTCGTCATGTGTGGAGAGTGTCGGAGGCGGGCTACGTGTATCCGCCCGTGCAAGCGAGTCGAGCAACTGTTGGCGCAGGTGACGCGCCAGGCGAGTTGGCGCGAGGTGCCGGTGTCGCCGGCGAAGCTGGCGTATTTGCATACCGGCCGGCGGGCGATAACCGTTGCTTCGTTGCAGGCGGCGCGCGTTGATTCGCCGCCGCTGACGATGCTGCGGGGCGTGTTGACGGCGGCGCAATTCGAGGTCGTCGTCAAAAAAATCCAAAAAAATCTTTCCGAGGCGCAAATCGCCAAACAGCTTGGCATTTCGGTGGTCGCGGTGCATTGGCGCTGGCGCTACGCGAAGAAAAAGATTCGCGCGTTGTGCGTCGGACACTTAGCGAATCACGAAGGGTGAGGGGAAAGATAATGAAATGCATCAACGCCAAGGAGCATCGTTGGATCTATGAATACCATCGCCGCCGCTGCACGCGCTGCGGTCTGACACGGCCGCACGAGAGTTGCGGGCGGCGCATCATGCTGCCGGAACCGGCCGGCGAATCGTCGCTGCTGTGCGGACACTTCGAACATCGCGAACAATGCAACGCCAAACGGCTGTGGGACGAATTGCGCTTGTCGCTGGCCTATCAGCCGTTCGGCGACGAGGCGCTGACCCAACCGTATCCGCCGCGCTGGTTTCTGGATCAACTGCGCGTCAAGGAGGAAGCCGCCGATGCCTGACGAACCGAAGTTGCCGGCCGAGCAGTGGACCGAAGTGCGGCGCAAGCTCGCCGAGGTGCTGGCCGACCCGGAGCGTCTGGACGAGGCCGACCGGATCACCAAGGTCTGGGAGCGGCTGCTCAAGTGCGAACGGCTGGCGCGCGATCTGGCGGCGGAGAAGGACGAGGGAATGATCATCGACGTGTCGATCGAAGGCATCAAGTGAGAACGAAAGAATTCATCTTCGCCGGCTATCGGCCGCACGCGGGCCAGGCGGCGTTTCACAATCTGGACGAGCGCTTTGCGGTGGTGCTGGCCGGCACGCGCGGGGGCAAGACCTACGCGGCGGCGCGCGAGTTTTTGCGGCGCGCCTATACCGATTTGGAGCTCAAGAAACGGCCGGTGCATTACTGGTGCGTCGCGCCGACCTACGCGATCGGCAAAACGCAGATGCGCGAGCTGTTCGCGGCGGTGGGCGGCGAATCCGGCAAGTTCGTCAGTTCGTGGCTGCGCAGCGAACGCGAACTGGTGTTGAAGGATCATATTCTCATCGAGTTCAAGACCGCCGAGCGGCCCGAAGCGCTGGTGGGCGTCGGCCTGGACGGTCTGTGGATCGACGAGGCGGCGCGGCTCAAGCGCGAAGCCTGGTTGGGCGGCTTGCGCATGCGGTTGTCGGACCGGCGCGGGTGGGCGATTTTCTCCACGACGCCGCTGGGCCGCAACTGGTTCTTCGAGGAAGTCGTGCGCCGCGCGCAGCCCGACAGCGCGATCCACGATCCGCAGTACGGCCTCGTGCGGTTTCGCACCGCCGACAACACGGCCGTGCCGGGCCTGGCCGAGGAGGTCGAGCACGCGCGGCGCACGCTCCCCGAACGTTACTTCAAACGCGAGTACGAGGCCGATTTGACCACCTTCGCCGGGATGGTGTTCGACGAGATCGATCCGGACGCGCACCGCGTCGGTCCGCGCAACCGGCTGGGCGTCACGGCGCTGCCGAAACAGTTCGCTGAGGTGCGCGCGGGCGTGGACTGGGGCTTTCGCAACCCGGGGGCGATCGTGGTGGTCGGGCGCGACGGCGACGGCGTCTGGTGGGCGATCGACGAGGCGGTGCGCTCCGGTCTGACGGTGGCGGCGACCGGCGGCGAAAGCTGGGTGGACATCGCGCGGGGCTTGCAGGCGCGGCACGGCGTGAAGCGGTTTGCGTGCGATCCGAGCGGTGCGGCGTTCATCGACGCGTTTCGCCGCGCGGGTCTGCCGGCCTATGCGGCGGACAACGACGTGGGCGCGGGCATCCAGACGGTGACGACGGCATTGCGTTTTAACAAACGCGACGGGCGGCCGGGCCTGCTGCTGGGTGAGCGTTGCAAACATCTGTTTGA
>CALBTQ010000654.1 GCA_937967875.1 uncultured Pseudomonadota bacterium | reverse complement strand
ACCGAGATCTACACTCTTTCCCTACACGACGCTCTTCCGATCTCGACGATCTGCTGGCGCTGGCCGGCGCGCAGCCGACGCCGTTGTACGTATACAACGAGGAGACGCTCAACGAGGCGGCCGACGAGTTGTTGAAGATGAAATCGGTCGATCGGATTTACTACTCGATCAAGGCCAATCCCAATCTGCAGATCATCCGCCTGTTCGCGGCGAAGGGCCTGGGCTTCGAGTGCGTGTCGCCGGGCGAGGTCGAGCACATTCTGACCTTGCTGCCGGAACTGGACCGCAAGCGCATTTTATTCACGCCGAATTTCGCGGCGCGCGCGGAGTACGAAAAGGCGTTCGCACTGGGCGTGATCGTGACGCTGGACAACCTCTATCCGTTGGAGCGCTGGCCGGACGCGTTTCGCGAGCGCGAGATTTTCGTGCGCGTCGATCCGGGGCGCGGGCGCGGTCATCACGACTTCGTGCGCACGGCGGGCAGCCACTCGAAATTCGGCGTGTCGCCCGAACAAATCGGCCGGCTCAAGAAGCTGGCGAAGGATCTGCGCGTACGGATCGTCGGCCTGCACGCCCATACGGGCAGCGGCATTCTCACGCCGGGCAACTGGAAAACAGTGGCGTCGTTCCTGGCGACGTTGACCGCCGAACTGCCGACGGTGCGCGTGCTGGATCTGGGCGGCGGCCTGGGCGTGGTGGAAAAGCCCGGCCAGTTGGCGCTGGACCTGGCGCAGGTCGAGGCGAGCCTACGCGAGGTGCGCCAAGCTTATCCGCATTTGGAGTTATGGCTCGAGCCCGGGCGCTTTTTGGTGGCGCAGGCCGGCGTACTGTTGGCGAAGGTCACACAGCTTAAACGCAAGAAGGATTATACGTTCGTCGGCGTCGACGCAGGGATGAACACGCTGCTGCGCCCGGCGCTGTACGGTTCGTACCACGAGATCGTCAACCTCTCGGCGGCCAAGGGCGCGCGCAAGATCAAGGCGAACATCGTCGGGCCGATTTGCGAGACGGGCGACGTGCTCGGACACGATCGGCTGATCGCCGAACCGACGGACGGGCACGTATTTCTGGTGGCGACGGTCGGCGCGTACGGGCGGGCGATGAGTTCGCACTACAACCTGCGTCCGCCGGCGACGGAGCATTTGCTGCCCAAGCGCGAGAACGGTTAGGACTCTTCCTTCATCCGCTTGTGCGCCTCTTCGAGGACCTTGTCCTGCAGGTTGGCCGGCAGGCAGTCGTAGCGGCGCAGTTCCATCGAGTAGTTGGCGCGGCCCGACGACAGCGAGCGGATCGCCGTGGCGTAGCCGAACAATTCCATCAACGGCGTTTCGGCGGAGATCTTCTGCGAGCCTTTGCGGTAGCGGCGCATGTTGTGCACCCGGCCGCGACGGCGGTTGAGGTCGCCGACGATGTCGCCGATGTAATCGTCTGGGGTGGCGATTTCCAGGGCCATGATCGGTTCGAGCAAAATCGGATTGGCGCGCTTGAACGCCTCTTTGAAGTTGATGCTGGCGCAGGTGCGAAAGGCCTGCTCGTTGCTGTCGACCACGTGGAAGCTGCCGTCGACGAGCACCACGCGCACGTCGACGACTAGGTAGTCGGCGAGGATGCCCTGCTGCAGCGTGTCTTCGATGCCGCGCCGCACGGCGGGGATGAACTCGCTGGGGATCACGCCGCCGGTGATGTGGTCGACGAACTCGAAGCCGCCGCCGGGATTGGGCTCGACGCGCATCACGGTGTGCGCGAACTGGCCGCGGCCGCCGGACTGCTTGGCGAACTTGTAGCCGTGCTGTGTTTCGGCGGTGATTGTCTCGCGGTATTCGACCGACGGTTGGCCGATGGTGGCGTCGACGCCGAATTCGGTCTTCAGGCGGTCGACGATGATTTCCAGATGAAGCTCGCCCATGCCGGCGATGATCGTTTCGCTGGTGCGGTCGTTGCGGCGCACGAGGAAGGACGGATCTTCCAGCGCCAGCTTGCGCAGCGACTGGTTGAGCTTTTCCTCTTCCTTGCGCGACTCGGTATTCACCTTGACGCTGATGACCGGTTCGGGCACGCGCATGGTTTCCAGCAGCAGCGGATCGTCGACGGAGCACAGCGTGTGGCCGGTGTGCGTGCTTTTCAAGCCGATCAGCGCGACGATGTCGCCCGGGCCGACTTCCTCGACCTCGAGGCGGTCCTTGGCGTGGATGCGCAGGATGCGGCTGATGCGCACCTTACGGCCGGTGGTCGCGTTGAGCACAGTGTCGCCGGCCTTCAGCTTGCCCGAGTAGGTGCGCACGAAGGTCTGCTGGCCGACGTAGGGATCGTGGATGATCTTGAAAGCCAGTCCGGCGAAGGGTTCCTCGGCCGACGGGTGGCGTGCATGAATTTTCTGCGGATCGTCCAGATCCACGCCGGTGGTTACGCCGCGATTGAGCGGGCTGGGCAGGAAAGCGGTCACCGCGTCAAGCAGCAGCTGAATGCCCTTGTTCTGATAAGCCGAACCGCAATAGACCGGCGTGAAGACCGAGCGCACCACGCAGTGGCGGGTGACTTTGAGGAGCAACTCGTAGGGAATTTCTTTCTCTTCGAGGTACATCTCGGCCAGCGTGTCGTCGGCCTCGGCCAACGTTTCCAGCAGCTTGTCGCGCAACTGGTTCGCCCGTTCGCGCAGTTGCTCGGGAAACGCCATCTCGGTCGGATCGCCCTTTTCGAATTCGTAGGCCTTCATCGACAGCAGGTCGATCACGCCGGAGAAGTTTTCCTCGGCGCCGATGGGCATTTGATAGGCGACCGCGCGGGCGTCGAGGCGATCGTTCATCTGTTCGATGACGTCAAAGAAATCGGCGCCGGGCCGGTCCATTTTATTGATGAAGGCGATGCGCGGCACGCGGTAGCGGTCGGCCTGGTTCCAGACCGTTTCGCTTTGCGCCTCGACGCCGCCGACGGCGCAGAAGACGGCGACGATGCCGTCGAGCACGCGCAGCGAGCGTTCGACTTCCATGGTGAAATCGACGTGCCCGGGGGTGTCGATGATGTTGATCGTGTGGTCCTTCCACCGGCAGGAGATGGCGGCCGAGGCGATGGTGATGCCGCGTTCCTGCTCCTGCTTCATGAAGTCCATGGTGGCCTGGCCGTTGTGCACTTCGCCGATTTTACGCGTAGTGCCGGTGTAGAACAAAATCCGTTCGGTCACGGTTGTTTTGCCTGCGTCGATGTGCGCGACGATGCCGATGTTGCGCGCTTTGCTGATGCCCATGTTCGGTTCCTTTTTTTCCGTTGACGCGCATGCGCCGTTAAAAAGGCGCTTATCTAGCGCTTTCGCCGGGGGAAAGTCAAGCAAAAAGTAGGAAAATTGCGTCGCGGGCGGCTGGCCAAACATGGCGAAATATGCCAGACTCGGGCGGCGTTTGGGGATTATTATCCGTCCCGTCGGGACGAAACGAGGGGTAACGACATGTCTTGGCAAAGATTGTGGATGATTTTAGTTATCATAACCCTGATGGTCGGAACGGCGCAGGCCGTCGACCTGTCGTCGAGTCAGCGGATCGCGCAGACGAAGCAGGCGATCGCCGCGGCGAACGCGAACTGGCGGGCGGGCGATTCGTTCATCGCCCAGATGCCGATGGACGATTTCGTGACGATGCTGGGCGTCGATTTGAGTCTGCCGCAACGGCAGGCGGCGCCGTGGATGCCCGACAAGTTTGTCAAGGACGTGCCGGCTTCCTTCGACTGGCGCAACACCGACGGGAAAAATTTCGTCACGCCGGTCAAGTACCAGGGGCGGTGCGGTTCGTGCGTGGCCTTCGGCTGCGTGGGGGCGATCGAATCGGGGATCATGATCCGCGAAGACAATCCCGCGCTGAATGTCGACCTGAGCGAGCAGCACGCATTCAACTGCAGCTATTTCTCGGGCTGCGATTACGGCTCGAACGCATCGACGCTGCTGAGCTCCGTGATGTCCACCGGCGTGGTCGACGAGGAGTGCTTCCCCTACATGAGCGGCGGCACCGGCTTCGACTACGAATGCGGCGACGCTTGCGCGGACTGGAATTCGCGCGCCTTCAAGATCGCCGATTACAATTCGATCTGGGGCGGCGTGGAGATGATCAAGCAGGCGATGCTGCAGCACGGTCCCATCCCCGCGGCGTTCTACGTTTATGAAGATTTCAAGTACTACATCGACGGCGTGTACGAGCACGTGTTCGGCACGCTGCTCGGCGGGCACCAGGTGTTGCTGGTCGGGTGGGAAGACGAAAACCAGTGTTGGATCGTCAAGAACTCGTGGTCGGAGAGCTTCGGCGAGGACGGCTACTTCCGCATCAAGTGGAACGCGGCGGGCATCAGCTCGGATTGCACCGTGGTGGAAGTCGGCGCCGCTCCGTATCTGCCCGGCGAACGCCCCGGCGGCAATTGCGTGGAGTTGACCAATCATCTGTACGGCACCTGCGGCTACGGCTACGAAGTGGAAGACCAGTCGCTGAGCGCCGAGGAATTTCTCCTGCAATGCAACCAGGGCAACGTGCCGCAGTGCGTGTTTTCGTGCCATGAGCAGCACGCCGCGTGCAATGAACTGGCCGGGTGCGTGGGCTTTTGCTCCGACCAGTGGTGCTCGATGGTATTCGATTATCTGTACGACACCTGCGATCTCGCGGTGGAGTTGGAACCGGGCAATCCGCTGCCCAAGGCCGAGGCCGTCGCGCTGTGCAACGACGTGGGCTACAACTCGAACGCGATGAAGTGCATCCTCGAGTGCGTGCCGCAAACCGGCACCTGCGGCCAATTGGATACGTGCATGGACGATTGTCCGCTGTGCGCGTTCCCGAGCGTCGATTTCTCGGCCGATGTGGTTACCGCCGAAGAAGGGCCGCTGACGGTGACGTTCACGACGACGGTGACGATTCCCGACGATTGCGGGCCCAACGTCTGGCACTGGGATTTCGGCGACGGTTCTTCGACCTACGACAACTCGGAATCCGTGCAGCACACGTATAACGCGGAAGGCTCCTTCTCGGTCGAACTGCGCGTGAGCAACGCGGCCGGACCGGGCATCATGTTCAAGCAGGATTACATTACCGTCGGTCCGGCGGCGGACGACGACACCGCCGACGACGATATCGCCGATGATGACGCGGCGGACGATGACGCGATCGACGACGATATCGCCGACGACGATATCGCCGACGACGATGCGGCCGACGACGACGCGACCGACGACGACGTCACCGATGACGATGACGACGACAACGACACCGGCGACGACGATGACGACGATGACGACGACGATGACGACGACGACGATGACGATGACGACGGTTGCGGCAAGTAGAACAAGGTAAATATCAACGAAGAAGGGCGGCCGAGCGGTCGCCCTTTTTTTTGCCTCGACGTTCTCCGCTCCGCATGGCGGGGGGACGATGAAAAGCATCCAATGCTTTTCGCGACACTGTATTCAGCAACGGAGGGATCGGGAAAAAATCGCTCTTTGAGCGATCAGGTCGCCGCTTGTTTCTTCTGCATTTTGTGCTCGCGCCAGCCGCGCAAGGTGAGGCGGTCGAGATAGGTGTAGAGCACCGGCAGCAAAAAGAGAGTGAAGACCATCGAGACGATGACGCCGCCGATGGTGACCACGGCCATGCTCTGGCGGAATTCGGAACCGGCGCTGCCGACGGTCTGCGGCAGCATCGAGGTGACGATGGCCAGGTTCATCATCAGGATCGGCCGCAGGCGCGTTTTGGCCGATTCGATCAACGCCGGAACGATCGGCGTGCCCTGTTTACGCAACTGGTCGGTGTAATCGAAGATCAGAATCGCGTTGTTCACTACGATACCCACCAGCATGACGATAGCCATCAGGCTCATCATGTTGAGTGAAACGCCGGACAAAAACAGCGCCAGCGCCGCGCCGACCGCGCCCAGGGGCAGGGTGATCATGATGGTGATCGGGTGGACGATCGATTCCTGAATGCCGGCCAGCACGAAGAAGGTCAGCAGAATCGCCAGGAACAGCGCGTTGAAAATCGACTCGAAGGTTTCGGCCATCATCTCGCCGTAACCGCCGAAGACCACCTTGGTCGAACCGAGATAGATCGGAAGAGCGTCGTGTAGGGAAAGAGTGTAGATCTCGGT
>CALBTQ010000653.1 GCA_937967875.1 uncultured Pseudomonadota bacterium | reverse complement strand
ACCACCGAGATCTACACTCTTTCCCTACACGACGCTCTTCCGATCTGAGTCGATGACGATTCCGGTCAGCGGATAAACGGCTTTGGCGGCGTCTTCCAGCCAGAAGGTAGTGTTGTCGTCGAAATTCAGACCGGTGAGATCCAGGTCGTCGCCGGGCATGAGCAACTCGGGCAGATCGTCGCGCAGGTAAGCCATGCAATTGTTGAAAATCTGGAATGTCGCCAGCGGGACGCTGTCGTATCCGCCGGCGCACATCAGCAGACTGCCGTAAATGCCGCCGCCGGCCGAGTTGCCCTGGGCGATGGGCATCGCGTAGGCGGAGCGGTCGTTCCAGACGTCGCCGACGAATTCATAGAGACTTGTGGTAGCGGTCCACCCGTTTCCCCCGCCGGCGAAAAGAATGTGATCGAGGCCGTTTGCCCGGTCTTTGAACCCGGCTGACGCGCCCCACAAGCGGGAGGAGGGCATGGCGTCTTCAGTCGACCAGGTTTGGGCGGCGGTATCATATAGATACGTTGCGCTCGACGACCACCCGCCGAACACGTAGAAGTTGTCGCCGACCATCGCGCCGTTGGCATACAGCGCCGTGGCCGGCAAAGTGGCCCCGGTGGTCCAGGAGTCGCCGGCGACGTCGTAAATGAACAGCGAGTTGGTCGCCTCCCCGGACGCGTCTGCGCCGCCGGCAACGAAAATCTTGCCGTCGACCGAGCCGCAAGCCGGTCCGGAGCGGGGGGCGGGCAACGCGGCGAGCGTTGCATCCCAGGTGTTCATGGCCGGATCGTAGACGAAGTGATAGTCCGTTTCATCGTAACCGTCGAAGCCGCCCAGAAGATGGATTTTGTCGTCGACGGCCACCGCGCACATGGTGGCGTATTCGTCGGGCGTCGGCGCCAACGAGGTCCAGGAGCCGGTCCAGGGATCGTACACTTCGCCGGCATTCGTGTAGGCGGCGTTGACTCCTCCGAAGATATACAACAGATCGTTGAGCACTACGCCGCTGGGACGCATACGTTCTACGGTCAGGCTCGGTCCGATGGTCCAGCCCTGGGTGCAGACTTCGGCCGCCGATGAGGGGTGCGGCAGACACAGCGCGGCCAGAACGGCGAGCAAAACCAACGCGCTTCGTTTCATCATTTTCCTCCCGAATTTTTAAAGAAAACACTTACCGACCTGGTCGGCGGCGGTCGCTAAACAGCTTAGTTTTTTCTCCACTCAGGTTGCCCCGCCTTCATACCATTTCGCGGGAGAGCGCGGCAAGCGGAGTTTTTCATTGACCTTTCGGTCAAATCGACGCGGTGCATTATGTTGTTATTTGAATGACACTCATGTTTTTCTGCCCCCCCGTTCTTGACAAAAATATGAAAAAATGGTAGGCAATGACCATCATTGAAAACCACTGGAGGGCAAAGTCTCATGGCCGGTGAAGAACTTTTCCTTACATTAGAGAATATAGCGGAACGACTCAAGGTTTCAGTCAGCACAGTGCGGCGTTGGGTAAAATCCGGCGACCTGAAGGCAATCAAAGTGGGCAATCGTGGTCAGTACCGGATCAGCTCGGAAGACCTTGAAGACTTCCTGATCGAAAACGAGGCGTCCACCGACCGCGAAACGCCCATCACCTTGCGGCGGACGAAAAACTGGAAGCAGGCGGTCGAGTACGCGAAAAAGAACACCAAGTACATCATCGTCATCGGCGGCGTGCTCTCCGGCCTGGGCAAAGGCATCGCGGCCGCGTCGATCGGCAAACTGCTTTCGTCGCGGCTCAACATCGTGCCGATTAAGTGCGACGGTTATTTGAATACCGATCCCGGCACGATGAACCCCATCGAGCACGGCGAAGTGTTCGTCCTGGACGACGGCGGCGAAGTGGACATGGACTTCGGCCACTACGAGCGCTTCCTGGGCGTGACCACGCGCTTCGACTGGAACCTGACGATGGGCAAGGTCTACAAGACCATCCTCGAACGCGAGCGCGAGGGCGAGTACCTTGGGCGCACGGTGCAGCTCATTCCGCACGTGACCGACGTGATCAAAGAGTGGCTCTACGGCATTCCCGGTCAGATGCAGGCGGACATCGGCTTGATCGAAATCGGCGGCACGATCGGCGACATGGAAAACGAGCTGTACATCGAGGCGGCGCGGCAGTTGCGCCAGGACATCGGCGACGAAAACGTGATGTACGTGCTGCTGACCTACGTGCCGATTCCCACCGGCGTCGACGAGCAGAAGTCCAAGCCGACGCAGCAGGCGGTGAAGCTGCTCAACGAACGCGGCATCCGGCCCGACGTGATCGTCGGTCGCTGCTCGGAATTTCTCACCGACAAGATCAAGGCGAAGATCGCGCTGTTCTGCAACATCCAGAAGGACGCGGTGATCACCGCGGTGGACGTCGATTCGGTCTACAAGATCCCGCTCGTTTTCGAAGAGGAAGGCCTGACCGAGATTCTGCACAAGCGCTTGAAGATCTACTCGCCGCCGGAACTCAACGAGTGGCGCAGCCTGGTCGAGCGTCTGCTCGAGCCGTCCGGGCCGGTGCTCAAGGTGGCCATCTGCGGCAAGTACACCGATCTGCACGACAGCTACGCGAGCGTCATCGAGGCCATCCGCCATTGCGCGGCGCACATGCCGGCGCAGGTGCAGATCGACTGGCTCGACACCGCCGAGCTCGAGCGCACCCACGGCGATCCGGGCGACTACCTCAAGGGCATCGACGCGGTGATCGTCCCCGGCGGCTTCGGTACGCGGGGCATCGAGGGCAAGATCGAGGTCATTCGCTGGTGCCGGCAGAACGGCCTGCCGTTCCTGGGCATCTGCTACGGCATGCAACTGGCGGTGGTCGAATACGCGCGCAACGTGCTGGGGCTGACCGGTGCGAACACGGTCGAAGTGGTCGAGGACGGCGTCGAGGTCGAGCATCCGGTGGTGTGCATTCTGCCCGAGCAGATCGGCATCACGGCCAAGGGCGGCACGATGCGTCTGGGCGGTCACGACATCATCATCAAGGAAAAAACGCGCGCGCAGGAGATCTACGGGAAGAACAAAATCCGCGAGCGTTTCCGGCACCGCTACGAGATCAACCCCGACTACGTGCCTCAACTGGAAAAAGAAGGTCTCGTCTTTTCCGGAAACAATCCTGATGGTAGTATCATGCAGATCATGGAGCTGCCGGACCATCCGTACTTCATGGGCTGCCAGTTCCATCCGGAATTGACCTCGAAGCTCGAAGCACCGGCTCCACTATTTCGCGAATTGATCCAAGCCGCGTTCCGGCGGGAGCGCGAAAGGGGATAGTAAAACCGAATGAACGAAGTGAAAAAGAAGGCCTGGTTGGTGTTGGCCGACGGGCGCGCCTTCGCCGGCCACTCGCTGGGCGCGACGGGCGAGACGTTGGGCGAGGTCGTGTTCAACACCTCGCTGATGGGCTATCAGGAAATCATCTCCGATCCGTCCTACCACGGACAGATCGTCACCATGACCTATCCGCTGATCGGCAATTACGGATTCAACGACGAGGACCACGAGGCGCAATGCGACTACCTGGCCGGCTTCATCGTGCGCGAGGGCTGCGCATGGCCCAGCAACTGGCGCAGCCGCGACGACTTGGACGGCTATTTGAAAAAGCGCGGCATCGTGGGCATCGCCGGCATCGACACGCGGGCGCTGACCAAGCACATCCGCGACGCGGGCGCGCAGACGGGCATCATTTCCACGGTCGATCACAACCGCGCCTCGCTCACGCGCAAGGCGGCCGAATACCCGACGCTCGACGGGCGCGACCTGGTGCGCGACGTCACCTGCGAAAAATCCTACGCCTGGAAAGAGGGCCTGTGGACGCGCGAAGGCGGCTACGCCAATCCGGCGGCGAAAAAAGCGAACTTCACCGTGGTCGCCTTCGACTACGGCATCAAACACAACATTCTGCGCAACCTGGCGGCATGCGGCTGCAAGGTCGAGGTCGTCCCGGCGCAGACGAGCGCGGCGGAAGTGCTGGCGAAAAATCCGGACGGCATCTTCCTGAGCAACGGCCCGGGCGATCCCGCCGCGGTGACCTACGCGGTGGACACGGCGCGCGAGCTCATCCGCAAAAAGCCGATTTTCGGCATCTGTCTGGGGCATCAGATTTTGTGCCTGGCGCTGGGCGGCACGACCTACAAACTCAAGTACGGCCATCACGGCGGCAATCAGCCGGTGATGGATCTGACCACCGGCAAGGTGGAGATCACCGCGCAGAACCACGGGTTCGCGGTGGACATCGACTCGCTGGGCGGAGACGTCGAGTGCACGCACGTGAATCTCAACGACCGGACCGTCGAAGGCATGGCGCATAAAAAGTTGCCGGTGTTTTCCGTGCAGTATCACCCGGAAGCGTCGCCGGGGCCGCATGACGCGAACTACCTGTTCGCGCGTTTCTGCCGCCTGATGAGTGAAAACAAACGCGCCTGACGCGGCGCACCCTCGATATTACGGAGCGAAAGTTGCCCAAAAGAACGGACATCAGCAGCATCCTGATCCTCGGCAGCGGGCCGATCGTCATCGGTCAGGCGTGCGAATTCGATTACTCCGGCACGCAGGCCTGCCGCGTGCTCAAGTCGCTGGGCTACCGCATCGTGCTGGTCAATTCCAATCCGGCGACGATCATGACCGACCCCGAGCTGGCCGACGCGACCTACGTCGAGCCGCTCACGCCCGAGGTCGTCGAACAGATCATCGAGAAGGAGCGCCCCGACGCGCTACTGCCCACCATGGGCGGCCAGACCAGCCTCAATCTCGCCTTCGATTTGCACAAGCTCGGCATTCTGGAACGCTACGGCGTCAAACTGATCGGCGCGCAGATCGACGCGATCGAGAAGGCCGAAAGCCGCGAACGCTTCGAAAAAGCGATGCGCAACATCGGCCTGGAAATGCCGCGCGGCAAGTTCGTGCGCACCGTCGACGAGGCGATGGCCCTGCTCGACGAAATCGACTTCCCGGTCATCCTGCGCCCCGCCTTCACCCTCGGCGGCACCGGCGGCGGCACGGCCTTCAAGAAAAGCGAATACCGCGCCAAGGTGACCAAGGCGCTGACCCTTTCGCCTGTGCACGAGGTGCTGGTCGAGGAATCGATCATCGGCTGGAAGGAATACGAGCTCGAGGTGATGCGCGACTGCAAAGACAACTTCGTGGTCATCTGCTCGATCGAAAACCTCGACCCGATGGGCGTGCACACCGGCGACTCGATCACCGTCGCCCCAGCCCAGACGCTGACCGACAAAGAGTATCAGATCATGCGCGACGCGGCCCGCAAGGTCATTACCGAGATCGGCGTGGAAACCGGCGGCTCGAACGTCCAGTTCGCCGTCAATCCCGTCGACGGCCGCATGGTCATCATCGAAATGAACCCGCGCGTGTCGCGCAGCTCGGCGCTGGCCTCGAAGGCCACGGGCTTCCCCATCGCCAAAATCGCCGCGATGCTCGCGGTCGGCCTGACCCTCGATGAGATCCCCAACGACATCACCAAAAAAACGCCGGCCTGCTTCGAGCCGTCCATCGACTACGTGGTGACCAAGGTGCCGCGCTGGGACTTCGAAAAATTCCCCGACAGCGAAGACGTACTGGGCGTGCAGATGAAGTCGGTCGGCGAGGCGATGGCCATCGGCCGCTGTTTCCCCGAGTCGCTGCAGAAGGCGCTGCGCTCGCTGGAGATCGGCCACTACGGTCTGGGCGCCGAAGGCAAAGACTACATTGACGTGTACGATCCGAAAGCGGACGTGAAGGAACTCAAGAAGATCGTCCGCCATCGCCTGAGCAAGCCGCATCCGAACAACGTCTTTTTCCTCAAGTACGGCCTGCAACTGGGCATGACGGTCAAGGAGCTGTACCGCATCACCGGCGTGGACCCCTGGTTCATCAACGAGATCGGCCGCGTCGCCGAAATGGAGCGGCGCCTGCGCGGGCAGGATATGCTCAACGGCTCGCGCGACATGCTCGAAGAGGCCAAGCGCCTGGGCTTTTCCGACCGCCAGCTCGCCTTTCTGGGCAACTGCCGCGAGGACGAAGTGCGCCGCCGGCGCAAGCGTGTGCACCTCAAGCCGGTGTTCAAAACCGTGGACACTTGCGCGGCGGAGTTCGTCGCCGAAACGCCCTACTACTACTCGACCTACGAGGAGGAGAACGAGGCGCTGCCGAGCAAAAACAAAAAGATCATCATTCTCGGCGGCGGCCCCAACCGCATCGGGCAGGGCATCGAGTTCGACTACTGCTGCGTGCACGGCGTCTTCGCGCTCAAGGAACTGGGCTACGAAGTGCAGATGATCAACTGCAACCCCGAGACGGTTTCGACCGACTACGACATCACCGACCGCCTGTTCTTCGAGCCGCTGACCTTCGAGGACGTGATCGCCATCGTCGAAAACGAAAAGCCGCTGGGCGTGATCGTGCAGTTCGGCGGCCAGACGCCGCTCAAGCTGGCCATCCCGCTGGAAAACGCGGGCGTGCACATCCTGGGCACGTCGCCCGACAGCATCGACCTGGCCGAGGACCGCAAGCGCTTCGGCGCGCTGCTCAACAAGTACGACATTCCGCATCCGCCCTACGGCACCGCCGTCTCGATCGCCGAGGCCAAGGAAATCGCCCGCACGATCGGCTATCCGGTCCTCGTGCGGCCCTCCTATGTGCTGGGCGGCCGCGCGATGCGCATTGTCTACGACGACAAGTCGATGGCCCAGTACATGCGCGAAGCGGTCGACGTGTCGCCGGCGCACCCGGTGCTGATCGACAAGTTCCTTGAAGACGCCTTCGAGTTCGACGTTGACGCCATCTACGACGGCAAGCGGCTGTTCATCGGCGGCGTCATGCAGCACATCGAGGAGGCGGGCATCCACAGCGGCGACAGCGCCTGCGTCCTGCCGCCGTACCTGATCACCAGCACGCAACTGGAAAACATCGAGCGCTACACGCACATCCTCGCGCGCGAGCTGAAGGTTAAAGGGTTGATCAACATCCAGTTCGCCATGGCCGACGACGTGATGTACGTGCTCGAGGTCAACCCGCGCGCCTCGCGCACCGTGCCCTTCGTCTCCAAAGCGACCGGCGTGCCGCTGGCGAAAATCGCCGCGAAGGTCATGGCCGGCAAAACGCTCAAGGAACTGGGCTTGCACGAGCGCCGCGTGCCCACGCACATTTCGGTGAAGGAAGCGGTGCTGCCCTTCAACAAGTTCGCCGAATCCAAGGTCGTGCTCGGGCCGGAAATGAAATCGACCGGCGAGGTCATGGGCATCTCGCACAGCTTCGGCAACGCCTTCGCCAAGGCGCAGATCAGCGCCGGCGGCGAACTGCCGACCAAAGGCACTGTGTTCATTTCGGTCAACCAGAACGACCGGTTCCGCATCATCCCCATCGCGCGCGACTTCCAGGAATTGGGCTTCGACATCGTCGCCACTGAAGGCACCGGGGCGTCGTTGCGCGCCTGCGGCATCGGCTGCGGCGCCGTGCACAAGGTGGGTACGGGCGAACCGACCTCGCTGGATCTGATCCGCGCCGGGAAAATCCAACTGGTGATCAACACCCCGCTGGGCAAGGTGTCGCGCAGCCACGAATACGAAATCGGCCGCGTGGCCATCGCGCACAACGTGCCGTACGTCACCACGCTCTCGGGCGCCTCGGCCGCCGTGCGCGCGATCATGGCGATTCAGAATAACCGCCTACGCACCAAGAGTCTGCAGGAGTACCACAAGAACATCTGATAATTTCGAATTTCGAATGCGGAATGCGGAATGAAAACCGGGGACATGCCCTTGCGGCGTGTCCTTTTTTTGGGGCGATGACAAGAGGGATGTCATTCCCGCGCAGGAGACTGTCGATAAATACGCCGACAGGCGACAATCAGCCCCGTCAGGGGCGATAGAGGGTAGCCCGACCCGTGAGCGTCGGGCAAATAATCCAATTCCCGCAGGGGCGGCAGAGTGGCGCACTCAACATTTCTGCCGCCCTGAAGGGCTTGTTGAAAATTTGTCCATTCTCTCCTGGGGCTTACGCCCCAGGCTACATTCTTTCGCCTCTAGATCGGAAGAGCACACGTCTGAACTCCAGTCACCGAATACGATCT
>CALBTQ010000652.1 GCA_937967875.1 uncultured Pseudomonadota bacterium | reverse complement strand
GGAGGAGAAAGGAATCCCTTTTCGTTGAACGACAAAAGAGATCTCTCCACTCCGCATCGCTCCGGTCGAGATGACATATACTTTGCTTTTTACAGCTTCTTCACCCAGATGTTCATGTCCTCGAAACGGCCGAAGATGTCGCAGTTGTTGATCAGCCGGCCGGAGAACTCGTAGCCCAGGCGGAAGAAAACGCGGTTCATGCCGATGCTCATCGCGCGGGCCAGCGTGTAGGCGGTGGTCACCGAGCGTTCGCGCAGGTCGTCTTCGAGCCGCGAGAGAATGTGCTGCATCAGCCCCCGGCCCTGGGCGGCGGGCATCGTGGCGCAGTCGGTCATTTCGGCGTTGGCGTGTTTGCGGCTGATTTCCGCGCTGGCCGCGGCGAGGGCTTCGCCGTCGCGCCGGGCGAGGCGATAGACGACGTTGCGGTCCATCGTCGACTTGATGTAGTCGGGGTTGGTCAGCGGCGAGGGATAGGTTTCGAACACGCCGCGGTAGATAAACGCCAACTGCGGAATGTGCTCGGCGCCGGCGCGGACGATCTCGATGTCCGGGTCCAGCTCGCGCACGTCTCCGCGCTCGGAGTTGTAGATCAGCGTTTCGATCAACTGCGCTTCCTCGATCAGCGATTCGCTGCGCACGCGTTGCAACGAGGAAAACCGCGAGAGCACGTAGGCGTCCTCGCCGCGGAAGTAATAGCGCAGCACGCCTTCCATCATGTAGCCGTGGGAGAGGAACCGTTGGAAGTCCTCGCGCCCGGCCTTGACGAAAATTTTGTCGAAGCGGTTCGCCTCGGCCAGCCAGGCCAGGCGGCGGATCATCGCGCTGTAATCGGTGGCGTCGTAATCGAGCACCTTGAGGCGCTTGTTGTAGTAGTCGAAAAACACGTTGACGCGATACCCGGCGTCTTCGATCTCGAAATCCAAACCGTATACGGTGCCGACCACGGTGGTTTTGACTCCTTTGTCGAGGGTGAACTGCACCAGGCCCATGTCCTTGTCGGTGGGCTCCAGACCGCTCCATTCGTCGGTCGCTTCCAAGGCGGCCGGCGCGGCGGGCTCGACGACCGGGACGACCGGGATCAGATTTTTTGCCTCGGCGGCGGGATGGTCGCTCACGGCGCTCCTCCTTTCCGAAATGTGAGGCGTCGTCGGCGTCATTAAACGCCAATACAGGGGCGTGTGTTTCGTCCCCAACAAGCGGGTGTGTGTCGCGAAATCGGCAACAACAACGGAGAGTTCGGCCTCGGCCGATCATTTTCTGGAAACCCGACGAGCATCATCCTGTTTTCAATTATTAACAATTTACACGGATTTTTTCATAAAAGCAAGGGGATGCCGCAATTATTATTTGCTGTGTTATTTAAAACCGACAGCCGGCGGGCTCAGAGTGGGAAGTCGGCGTAAATGCCCAGGTGGTCGGACAAATCGTTGAACGGCTCTTCGTACAGCACGCGACCGGCAAGGGTGTCGATGTTGCGGTAGAAAATCCAATCCAGCCGCATAGCCGGCACGGGCGGATCGGCGGGCATCGTCCAGTTCCGGTCGCGCGGCTGAACGGACAGGGCATCCGCATACCCTTGATCCAGTATGAATTCGATGACCGGCTCATACTGCAGCACCCACCACACGCCGGTGTTCAGATCTCCGCCCCAGATAACCGCACCGGGGTACGAGCTGAGCAGGTCCGCCGTTTCGTAGGCCTGGGTATGGTGGGCCTGGAAGTAGTGTTTCACGCCGCTGAAATGATGGGCGGAGGCCGTGCGGATCGTATGATCGCCGATGCGCACGTCGGCTGCGATGGTCATGCGCCCGCCCAGGCGCGGCTGCCCGGCGTCGAGGTGCCATTGCTCGAAATCGGTATGGCGCAGCAGTTGCGCGCCGACGATGGGAAAGCGCGAAAGAATCGCGTTGCCGTGTTCGCCGCGTTGCTGGTTCAACTCGACGAACTCGACGCCGTACACGTAATCCATGGACAGCGCTTCGGCCAGTTCGCGCGCTACGTGGCGGTTGTTGGTGCGCGGACAATAGCGGTCCACCTCCTGCAGAAGCAGGATGTCGGCCTCGTTGAGCACGGGGTTGTTTTGGAACAGATCGATGTATTCGTCGAGCGCATGTCCGCGTTCGATGTTCCAGTCGACCACCCGGATCGTCTCGGGAACCGGCGCGTTCGGGTCGGCGAATTCTCCCTTTTCGACCAGGCAGTGAATGTTCACCGGATCGTCGAGCCAGTCGGGATTCTCGTTCCATTCCTTGCACAGCGGATTTTCATAATCGTCGGTGATCGTGTCGTCGTCGGTCGTATCGTCGTCGGTCGTATCGTCGTCGATCACGTCATCGTCGGCGGTGTCGTCATCGGTCGTATCGTCGTCGGTGGCGTCGTCATCGACGCTGTCGTCGTCGGTCGTATCATCATCGGTCAGATCATCATCCGTTGCATCGTCGTCGGTCGCGTCGTCGTCATCGTCGCCGCAGGAAATCAGACACAACGAAAACAGCGCCACCAGACAAAACAGCAATCGAAACATGCTTTCCTCCCTCGCGGTTTATTGCATGTCCTTGAGCGCGGAATGTCAAGTTAGGGTGAGATTAAAAAAGAAACCGGGGCGCGATGCCCCGGCTTCTTGGCGGTTGCTGGTTGGTTATTTCGTTGCGTCATATCCCAACGGGAAGGTTTCGTAGTACAGCGTCCCGTTGACGAAAACCGAGGCATGGGCCATCGCATCGCCGTTGGTGATGTCGAAGCCCAAATAAGGCTGGATGGCGCCGGCCCAGTCGATATTTGCGCTGACCCAGGAGCCGGTCATGTTCGTTGCGTACAGCAGGTCTTTGCCGAGGTTGTCCTGATACAGGATGTGCACATACCCGCTGTTGTCGAGCTTGATGGACGGCAGGGCATAGCTGATGCCGGTGTCGACCGTTTCGACGATCCACATGCCGGTGGCGTTGGTGGCGTAATGCAACGAGGTCGCGCTTTGCTTGGGATAGGCGATATGTGCATGGTTGGTCGCGTCGACGGTGATCGAACAGTAGTAACCGACGCTGCCGTCGTCCTCGATCGTCGCCGTCACCCAGCTTCCGGAGGCGTTGGTGGCGTAAACCAAATCGAGGTTGCCGCTGTCGTAGTAGCACACATGCGCGTGGTCGTTGCCGTCGATGGCGATGTCCGGACGATAGGCGTTGGTCGATTGAATGGTTTCGGTTACCCACGAACCGGAGGTGTTGGTCGCGTATTTAATGCCGTGATCGGTGTCGTTTTGATAAGCAATGTGCGCCTTGTTGTTGGAATCCAGAGCCAAACGCGATTCCTTGCCCATGATCGCGTCGGAATCGTCGACCGCTTCGGCCACCCAGGAGCCGGAGGCGTTGGTGGCGTACTTCAAACCGTCCAACGGTGATCCATAGAAGTAACTGATGTGCACCTTGTCGTTGGAGTCGATGGCGATGTCGGTGTAGCTGCCGTCGGCGTCGACCGTTTCGGCCGTCCAGCCGTCGACGGAGTTGTTGGCGTAACGCAGATCGATATTGTAGCGTTCGAAGTAACTCATGTGCACGACGCCGGAGCTGTCGACGGCCAGCGCGTTGTATTGACCGTAGATGCCGTCATCGGCCACGTCCTCTGCCGTCCAGGTGGAGTCATAGTAATGGTGACGCAGGGCGCCTTGGTAATCGGTGTTCGCGGCAATATGCACATGGTTGCCGCTGTCCAGGGCGATCCGTGTGTAATACCCGGCGTTGTATGGCGTGTCGACGTTTTCCACCACCCAACTGCCGCTGGCATTGGTGGCATAACGCAGATCGCCGCCGGAATAGTATTGATAACTGATGTGCACGTATTCATCGTTGTCGACGACGATATCCGGGTGCTGGCCGACGTTGTTGGTCGAGTCGAGGGTGGTCACAGCCCAAGATCCGCCCCTGTTCGTCGTGTAGCGCAAGTCGCTGTTGTTTTGATCGAAATAAGCGATATGCGCGTCATCGTCGCCGTCCAGAGCAAGGGTGACGTAAGTGAAAGCCGACGTGTTATCGACGGTTTCGGTCATCCATCCGTCGGTGTCGGACCAGAAAATATACATCAGAACGCTTAACTCGGTGTAAACGATATGCGGATTATCGTTGCTGTCGATCGCGATGTCGCTGTAATAGCCGGATTGCGAACCCGACGCCAATAAGGCGGAAACAACCCAGGAGCCCGAAGCGTTGGTCGCGTACTTGAGTCGCGAATTGCCGTTGTCGTAATAGGAAATGTGCACCTTGCCGGCGCTGTCGAGAGCCAACGACGGATTCATGCCCAAATCGCCGGGTTGATCCAGCGTCGTGGTCACCCAATCGCCGGAAGCGTCGGTGGCGTATTTCAGATCATAGTTATACGTGTCGTAGTACGCGACGTGCAGATGGTTGCTGCCGTCGACCGCCATGGAAGGATATTCGGCGTAAACGTCGATCGGTTCCGCACTCGACCATAGGTCGACGGTGGAATTGTTGTACAGAACCAAATCGCGGCAGTTGGTGGCCGCAATCGTGCAGGTGTCGTCGCTGAGAATCGCCAAAGCGAGACCCGCGGAACCAGGATCGCCGCCCTCGACAACCTCGACCTCGACGATATCGTCGTCGGCGGTGTCGTCATCGATGGTGTCGTCGTCGATGGTGTCGTCGTCGATGGTGTCGTCGTCGATGGTGTCGTCGTCGCCGGTGTCGTCATCGCCGGTGTCGTCATCGCCGGTGTCGTCGTCATCGTCATCGGGTGGGATAAAATCGTCGTCGTCATCATCATCGGCGGAGGTGTCGTCGTCCATGCGAACAGTTTCTTCGTCGTCATCGTCGTCGCAGGCTGAGCCGGCGAAGATGGCGATAAAGGCAATGAGTAATAATGCTAGAATTGCTTTCATTTCAGTCTCCTGGAAAATAGTCTGAAAAGAACAATCAGATTCTTGAGAAACCTTATGGATTAACGCCAAAATTTCATTTGCTGTCTACCAGTATCATATTTGATTTAAATTTGCATACGGAAATTAAAAGAAGGTTACCGGCAGCTTGGCGCTGCCGGTACGATGTGAATTGGGCATTTTTTTGGGCGATGAGGGCGCCCTTCATGGCCGGTAGCCATGAAGGGCAATCACTTTTTTTATTCAGCCATCATTTTCAGTCGAATTTTTTTATTCTTACTTTTTCTATCGTTCCTCACCGACTGCGATCAGCGGGAAGGCAGTCCGACCGGAAGGAGGTGCGAATTTTCTCCCGCCGATCCACTCGGCGTGGTGAACCAATCGCCGAGCGATTCCGTGACAGTTGATGAGGAATAAAAAGGGAATGAGAAGCACCTTCTTTTTATTGATTTCCGGGCGATGGATAAACACCGGCGGAGTCGTCTCCGCATATGAATATGGCGGCGAAAAGGTACAAATCGTATTTTTATAAACGAGTTCGGCCTGCATTGTGTCCCCCCAAGAGGAAGGCTTCGGATGCTTATACTATCGACCGGTAGGGGGAAGAAAAATATCGGGCAATCCCTGATTGTTACCTACGAAATCCCTGAGATGAACAAACATTCGAATTTGAATTAGAATTCAAGAGAAGTGATCCCTTCGCGGATCGCATATTTGGTTAGTTCGGCGATGCTGCTCAGGTTCAATTTATCGAAGATATTCTTCCGGTGAGTTTCCACGGTTTTAATGCTGACGTTCAGTTTGAAAGCGACCTCTTTGGTCGAGAGTCCCTCGGCCAACAACTGCACGACTTCCAGCTCGCGGACCGTCAGCACCTGCCGGGCGTCGACGCCGGCGCCGCCGGCCGGATTGATGAATCCCTCGGTGACGATCCCGGCGATCGACGGGCTCAGGTAGACCTTGCCGGCATGCACCGTGCGAATCGCCTGAACCAATTCCGCGCCGGCGCAATCCTTGAGCAGATACCCGGAGGCCCCAGCGCGCAGCATATCGCCGACGAAGCGCTGGTCCGAATGCATCGACAAGGCCAAAATTCGGATTTCCGGGTTGGCCGCTTTGATTTGCCGGGTGGCTTCGATGCCGTTGATGTCGGGCATGGCGATGTCCATCAAGACGACATCGGGGTGTAACTTTTCCACATAATTGAGGGCGCTGCGGCCGGTGTCGGCCTCGGCGACGACCTCGATGTCCTTCTGGTCGGTCAACAAAGAACGCAATCCCTCACGAATGATTTGATGGTCGTCAGCCAGCAAAATCCGAATGGTCATGGTAGCAACTCCTTATGGTGTCGTGCCGTTGGCCGTCCATGGAACGGAAATGGTCACTGCGCACCCGGATCCCTGCATGGTGGCCATGGTCAATTGACCGCCAAGATGACGCAATCGTTCGCGAATATAGAACAAACCAAACCCTTCTTTGGTCGGTTGCGGCTCTTTCAATAACCCACTGCCGTTGTCGAACACGCGCAGACTGAGACGACTGTCGTCCAGTTCCAGCCGAATCTCCACCTGGTCGGCTTTGGCGTGCTTGGTGACGTTGTGCACCAGTTCGCGCGCTGCATGGAAGAGAAACACGCGCAGGTCTTCCGGAAACTCGATGGCATAAGCGTTGTCGATCACCGCAACGTTCAGGTTGTATTCGGCGGACGTTTTTTCCGCCAGCCAGGTCAGCGCCGGCGCCAGGCCCAATTCGTAAAGGATCGGCGGACTCAGTTCGAAGGTCAGCGAGCGGGTGTCGGCGATGATGTCGGCCAGCAGTTTGTCGATCTGCTCGATCGACTGCGCCTTTTGCGCCAGTTCGGGGATGGATTTGATCGCGCCGAGCTTCATCCGGCACAGCGCCAGGCTCTGCCCGATGCCGTCGTGCAAGCCCACGGCGATGCGCCGACGTTCGTGCTCCTCGCTGACCGACAACTCCATGGCCAGCGAGCGCAGGTCCTGCTGGTACTTTTCTTCCTTTTCCGCCAGCTTTTTCCGCTGGGTGATGTCCTGCGCCACCAGCACATAAGAGACGAGCTTGCCTTCGGCCGACTTGGTGCCCGACAGGTTTACCTCGACCGGCACCTGCGTTCCGTCCAGTCGCTGTACGGTGAATTCCAAGGCGAACAAGTCGCTGTTTAACAGACGTTTGATGATCGAACCGTCCTTGATGCGATCCTTGTCGGGCGCCTGCAGATCCCAGATGTTTTCGCCGATCATCGCTTCGGCCGAGGTGAAGCCGGTCAGCGCGGCCGCCTGACGATTGGCGAGCAGAATTTTATCGTTCATGTCGATCAGCAATATGGCGTTGGGCGAGGTTTCGATCAGGTCGCGGTAGCGCTTTTCGCTTTCCTGCAACTCGACGGTGCGTTCTTTGACCTGGTTTTCCAGATCGCTGCGCGCCAGCTCGAGCGCTTCCTGGTTGCGTTTCAGATTCAAAAACAGCATGGAGACCGGGCGCTCCAGGCCGGTTTGAATCGTCGCCACGTAGACCAAATAGTAGGAAACGATTTTCAGTAGGTGCCCGAGCATGTTCAGTATGCCGTAGACGTCCTGGTAAAAGGTGAAGCAAAGTTCCGAGGCGATGGTGATTAGGATCGAAATTTCGAAGTAAACCAGGATGCCCAGACTCAAATGGGCGCGCCGGTGGTACAACAACATGCCGGCCACCAGCAACAAGCTGCAGATGATGTATTCGCTGATGATTTTAAACGGCGTCAGCCCCGTGCCTTCACGATAACAGTCGGGGAAAATCGGGAATACGAAAATGAAGCCCAGCGCCACGGTAACCAGAATCAGGAAACTGACCATAAACCGCCAGGCGTCGGTTTTCCGGTTGAGGTAATGGGCGGCCAGAATCAGCGCCAGACTTTCGAAATACCGCGCCATAATCCATAATTGCGTGGCCAGATTCGAGCCGGTGTTTTCGGGAAACACGCCCATGCCCTTGTAAGCAAGGGTATGGGTAAAGTCGATGACGGCGATGCCCAAGTAGGCCACGCCGATTACCTGCAAAAAACTGTTGTCGGCATACCGGCGCGTGTTCCAGGCGAACATCCCGATGCCGCAAGCGATGACGATGCTGAATACTTCGGTAAAACTGTGGAACAACAGATAGTTCAGTTGGCTGAGTAAGATCGGAAGAGCACACGTCTGAACTCCA
>CALBTQ010000651.1 GCA_937967875.1 uncultured Pseudomonadota bacterium | reverse complement strand
GATCGTATTCGGTGACTGGAGTTCAGACGTGTGCTCTTCCGATCTGGACGGCGTCTGGTAAAGGGAAACGCGATGAAATCTTGGACAACCCCTCAACGAGGATTGCGTAAGATGAAAACCAAAGCCAGAGGTTTCACACTCGTTGAACTCTTGGTGGCGATCGTACTGACCTCCCTGTTGCTGATGTTGATCTATCAGCTGTTCATCTCCTATCAGAGAACCGTGCTGATGCAGGAAGACATCGTGGAAACGCAACAGGCGGCGCGGTCGGTTCTTTCGCGCCTGAAGTCCGACTTGATGATGATCGGACGCAACGTGGAGTACGACCTCGGGCAGGATTTACTCGTCTATTGCGCCCCGTGGGAGTTGGCGTTTTTCGGCGACATTCATCCGAGTTTCAATCAGCCGCCCAGCGACGTGTACTACGGTCCGACCAGTTCGACTCCGTATCACGTGTCGCCGTCCTGGAACTCGTCGGCGGAGTTCGTGCGCTATCGCATGGTGGCGCCGACGGGAGCGGGTGGAACCGATATCAGTTACAGCGAGTCGAATCTGGACCGCGAACTGCACCGCATCATCAACGGCACGCAGGAAGACACGATCGGCTTCGGCTTGCGTTATAACGACGGCGCGCCCGAAGCGTCGTACGCCGACGGCGGCTCGCTGCCGCTGTTCAGTTACTGGGGCGACTTCGACTTCGATAAAACGACGCCCGACACGCTGTGGGGCGATACGTCGCCTTACGACGGTAAATTGGACGCGGAAGAATTGCTGACGCTGTTCAACGGCGAGTATTCGATCACCTATACGGGTCCCAACGGCCAGTCGCGTACGGTGAGCAACATGCCCTCCGGCGCGGTGAACCTGATTTCCTCGGGCACGGCGGGCACTCCGAACTCCGAGGACCTGAATGCGAACAACCAGTTGGATGCGGGCGAGGACTTCAACCACAACGGCAAATTGGACCGCAACGTCCTTTTCACCCAGGTCCATCGCATCGAATTGAATGTCATCACCATCGCCAAAAAGCGCGATAAAAATTACAACCATCCGCGCGACTCATCCTATCATTACCGGGAGACGTGGGCGACGACTTCGGTCGAGCCGCGCAACCTGCAGTCGGAACGCGTGCGCGATTGCGGCGATCCTCCCGCGGCGCCGACCAATTTAAGCGCGACGAAAATGCATTGCGGTCGCGGTGTGCAACTGGCCTGGACAGCCAGTTTGGACGATACCGGTCGCGCGAAAGACGTGATGTGGTACCAGATCGATCGTCGCGTGAATGACGGAATTCACACGACGTGGACGTTCCACGGCTATGTGCCGGCGAGCGGGGCCGCGACCTATTCCTATTTGGATAAAGATACGATCTGGGACTACGATCCGTCGCTGATTCACCCGTGGACGTATTATGAACACTTCTATACGGTGTCGGCGATCGACTGCGGCGACAACGTATCGACCAGCAATCCGACGGCTTCGTCCACGCCGGACCAAGAGCATCCGACCGTTCCGGGTCAGAATGTTTTCTTCGCCTACGATACGCCATGTTATACGGACTCCACGCTGGGCAGCATCGCGGTGGTGTGGGAAGCTTCGATGGTCGGCCCGGTTCCGGACGCCACGGTGACCGAATACTGGATTTACCGCAGCGATCCCAACGACGTCAGCGAAGTCAACGAGTGGGAAGTGGCGCGGGTGGACAAAACGCGCGCGGTCAATTTGAACAGCACCGCGACCGACCTGTGGGAAGCCAACCGTTTGTGCATGGCCACGACGCGGCGTTTCTGCGTCTATGAGAACAAGTACATTTGGTATGACGAGTTGGACAGCGAAGGACGCTGGGGCGGCTCGTTGGTGCCGCATCCGGGCAGCCAGTACGACGTGGGCATGTCGGGCAACCGTTATGTTTACGCCATCAAGGCGTTCTCGGGAGCCGACGAGTGTCTGTCGGAACCGGCAACGATGCTTGCCGAATGCCAGACCGGCAACAACATTCTTTACGAGGAAATTCAAAGCAGCGACAACAGCCAAAGCGGGGCGGGCGGAGCGAGCTCGCGTTCCTACTTCTCGCCGCCGTGGGAGCTCGATGTTCAAGACGCTTCGTACGTCGGCATGGGCGGCACGATCGATACGCCTCGTTTTGCCCTGAGCTGGCGGCACAGCTTCGATGAATACTGCAGCGACAACACCTTATTGAAGCCGAATAAATATTACGTGTATCGCAGCAAGGACCATAACAATCCGTTGATCAAAGGGACGGTTCCGCCGACGTTCAACTGGGACAACAACGAAGTGATCGTTTTCCCGGCGGTGGACGCCAACACGTCCAGCGTGACGGCCTATTCCTGGGTCGACGCGGCGGACTTGTATAAAACCGACGCCCCCCACACGCCGACTTACCTGGATACGTCGGCGCGCAATTTCCGGCCGTCCACTTCCTCGGTAACCGGCGGCGACCTGTATACGGGAGCCAGCCCGGAATCGATCTACTACGATTACATGGTGACGGCGGGCCGGGATCTGGGCGGCGGCGCCTTCGCCTTCGGCGCCAGTTGCATCTTCCGCGGCACCTATCAGTGCGTTACCGATTGCGTGGCGACCGTGCAGTCGGGCACGCCGCTTGCCCTTCAATATTCGAATCACGGCGACCAGTGGCCTTCCATCGCCGGCAACGATTCGATCAACGTGGGCTTCCAGTTCGCTTCCGGCGGAACTCCGCCCACCGGAGCGATCGTGTTATTGAAGGCGCGTCCGTTGGGTGGGACATGGGCGGACGCCGGCGTCGTCAACAACCTGACCGGCAACTGGAGCGCCTTGACCTGGTACTACGCCGATCATCAGTACGGTGGTTCCACCCAAACGATATTCGGTCACCCCTATACCTTTATCGCCCAGGTGCCGGGCACAACATACGAATACAGTCTGGAAGTGATTTGCGATCCATTGAATCCGGACGCCAGTTGTCACCGGCGCCTATCGCTCGGCGATTTGCGGTTTGTCGCCTGCCAACCGAACGAACCGGGATTGTGCTTCGCCAACGTCACGAGCAACCAATATTGCAACAGTACGACCGACGCGGGCGGTTACTGCCCGCCGGCGGCTTCGCTGAGCGACAACGGCAAAGTCGTCTGGTACGTCACCGACCGGTTGATTGCTCCGGTCGGCGACCGCAGCCAGACCGCGGCTACGCACCTCTGGTTCCATATTCAGCGCCTGAAAAAATACCCTTGGGAGAGCAATACAAGTTGGACTGAGGATTTAAAATACCTAATAAAAGCGGACGGTTCCGTATACGTCAATACAGGTTTAAACTACCAAAATTTCCTGGGTTCGTGGTCCGAAATTTTCTCCGACGCCACCAAGCGCCGGTTCCGTTTCCAGGAAATGCTCGATCCGAACATGCATCACAAGTACGTCGTCACCACGCGCGTGGCGCACGACGTGAATCCACCGTATACCTGCGCGAATCCGTACTGCACCGGTGCGGGCATGTCGGACCTGTCGAACTACTACTACGACTTCCAAAGCGTGTATCCGTGCTATCCGTACGTGTACTCGGGCTTCGTCGGGCCGAGCGTTCCGCAAAATGAAATGCTCTACCGCGACCCCTTCGATCGCGGCAACGGCAGCATCGACCGCAACAGCATCCCGTGGAAGAACTACGAGTTGACCATCGTGAGTTGGGATCTGTGGGGCTGGCACTTCTACATCGGCCACCATTTGTACCAATACGACGGTCATGAAATCCAAGCCGACTTCGACTCGTTCTTCGGCGGCTGGATTTACACGTTGTTGCAATGGTTCGGCGAAGTGGGACCGGACGTGTGCACCTTCTGCATCTTCTCCGGTGTCAATTTCACCTGTATGTACTGGTGGTGGAGCGGGTGCTACGACTGGTTCTTCGCCTTGTTCAACCGGACGTTCCTCTGGTCGAGCTTCCAAGGCAACTGCCAACAACCGGGCGGAACGAAAGTCACCGGCGACTTCCTGATGCAATGGCACTGGAAGAGCGCCAAGCCGGCGCGCCGCCTGACTCTTGCCTTCCGCGGAGATACGCGCGCCGCGCCCGACTATTGGGTCAGCGCATTCTTGTTGGAGCAGGATTTCTCGCCCAGCGGGTACGTCCACTTCACCATCGGCTACGAGCACGGCACCGAATGTACGCCCTACAAGACGGTATCCCAGGCGTACAACAACAACTATGACGACGACTGGTGGACCAACCTGTTGATGGTCTGTACGAATCGCCAGAGCGGTTCGGACTACTACCAGATGTTCGCCGCCTGGTGGTCGGAGCCGGCCTCGGGCAACAACAATCCGACGACCGCCAACGATCTGCAGCGGCAGATGTATACGCTCACGCCGAAGTTCAAATGGAAGTCCACCGCCGCCTATCACAATGGCTCCAAGTTGTACAACAGCTCGGGCGGCGGTCTGGCGAAACACGAAGGCGACATCGGTTTCTGGGCCGATCCGTACCTCGATCTCGATCACGACATCTACTCGCTGGACCTGGTGCGCATCGCCCGCTACTGCGGCGAATGCCCGCCTAAGCACTTGAGCGGGTTCTCGACTTCGAAAAACGGCTACTGGTTCGAAGGCCCCGGCCCCAAGCGTGAGATGAAAGCCGGCGACTGTGCGTCCAACTGGCGGCGTTTCGGCGCCAAGACGAAGATCAGCCGCGACAAGAAGTATCCGCGTCGGCCGGAAAGCGGCGGCGATGGGAAGATGAACATCTACAAGCCCAAGAGCATTTCGCCGACCAAGCAGATTCCGAGCGGACCGGATTACAACCGTCTGCCGCGCCAGACGATCCAGCGCCAGGTTGTGCCGCGTCAGCAGATCAAGCGTCAGACGATCCAGCGCCAGACGATCGAGCGTCAGACGATCGAGCGTCAGACGATCGAGCGCCAGGAGATCAAGCGGCAGGAGATCAAACGGCAGGAGATCAAACGGCAGGAGGTCCAGCCTATCGGCCAGGAAAACTGTAGCGACTGCGAATAAAATTAAAAATAAAGGGCCCGCATGGCGCAGGTCATGCGGGCTCCGTATTTAATTAATGTATTAAAAGCGTCGAAAAAATCCATAAACTTCTTTCTTTTTCTCTCAAAAAACCGATGAAAGAAGTTGACAAGGGTTTGTAATGAAACGACGATTACGGAAACTTTTAGACGAATTATTAATTTTTTCTTGCAAATCCTTTCAGAATAGGCAAAAATCACGCTATCCATAGGCTGTAAACGGATTTGGCCCTTGACACAGCAGATGCCGTTTTGTATAGGGACAAAGAACCCGTATATTAAATATTACGGAGTAATTTTACCCGGAGTGGGGCCGCGAGATGTTATTTTCGAGAAGTAAAGGCATGCTTGGCTTGGACATCGGTTCCAGTTCGGTGAAAATCCTCGAACTGGCCGAGGGCAAGAACGGCTATCAGCTCATAAATTTCGGCATCGAACCATTGCCGCATGAAACGATCGTCGACTCGACGATCATGAATGCGCCGGCGGTGGTGAGCGCAATTCGCAAGTTGATCGCCGAGTACAACATCAAAGCGCCGCGCGATGTGTGCACCAGCGTCAGTGGCCACTCGGTCATCATTCGCAAGATCACCTTGCCGTTGATGACCGAAGAGGAAATCGAAGGGAACATCCAGTGGGAAGCCGAGCAGTACATTCCCTTCGACATCAACGAAGTGAACATCGACTGGCAACGGCTGGACAGCGAGGGCGAAGATCAGGAAAGCCAGGACGTGCTGTTGGTGGCGGTGAAAAAAGAGATGGTGAACGAATACATCGCCGTAATCAACGAAGCCGGGTTGAATCCGGTCATCGCCGAAGTCGACGCGTTCGCGATGCAGAACATGTACGAAACCAACTACGAGTTGGAGCGCGGGAAGGTGATCACCCTGGTCAACATCGGGGCCAGATCGGAAGAGCACACGTCTGAACTCCAGTCACCGAATACGATC
>CALBTQ010000650.1 GCA_937967875.1 uncultured Pseudomonadota bacterium | reverse complement strand
AGATCGTATTCGGTGACTGGAGTTCAGACGTGTGCTCTTCCGATCTGTATTCGACGCGGGCGGCCAGCAGTTCGGTGTGGAACGCCTCGTCGGCGTATTCCTGCAGGGCATCCAGGTAAGTTTCAATCGCCATCGATTATCCTGTGTAAACCACTTTGCCGTCGACCATGGTGTAGCGCACCGCGCCGGGCAGCTCCCAATTGATGAACGGGCTGTTTTTCGATTTGGAGCGGATGCGCTCGGGCGTATAGACGAACGTTTTATCCGGCTGGAAGATGCACACGTCAGCCGCCTTGCCGACCTGCAACGTGCCGACATCCAGACCCAGAATGCGCGCCGGGGCGACGGTGAGCGCTTCGATCGCGCGCATGAGCGTGAGTTTCGTTTCGTCGACCAGACGCAGGGTCAACGCGAGGGCCGTTTCCAGGCCGATGATGCCGAAGGCCGCCTTGTCGAACTCGATCATCTTGAGCAGGATGCCGTGCGGCGCGTGGTCGGTGGCGATCGCGTCGATCGTGCCGTCGGCCAGCGCTTTGATCAGCGCCTTGCGATCTTCGGCGGAACGCAGCGGCGGGGCCATTTTGCAATTGGTGTCATAATCGCCGATGTTCTCGTCGGTGAGCGTCAGGTGATGCGGCGTGACTTCGCAGGTGACCGGCAGTTTTTTCGTTTTGGCCCAGCGAATCAGTTCGAGGGAGCCGGCGGAGCTGACGTGCTGAATGTGTACGCGGCAGCCGGTGGTGCGCGCCAGCATGATGTCGCGCGAGACCATGATTTCCTCGGCCACGGCCGGGCGCCCGTCGAGACCCAATTCGGTGCTCACCGCGCCCTCGTGCATCTGGCCGTCGGCGGCGAGATGCTCGTCCTCGGCGTGCACGAGCACGGGCATGTTCAACTGCTGCGCGAGCTCGAAAATGCGGCGTTGCAATTCGGCGTTCATCACCGTCTTGCCGTCGTCGGAAAAACCGACCACGCCGGCTTCCTTCATTTCGCCCATGTCGGCGATTTTCAGGCCTTCCAGCGCGACGGTGCACGCGCCGATGGGAAACACCTTGCACCTGGCCTCGCGGGCCTTGGCAAGGATGTAACCGGTGACGGTCTGTTTGTCGTTGATCGGGTTGGTGTTGGCCATGCACGCCAGCGAGGTGAAACCGCCGGCGACCGCCGCTTCCGAACCGGTGGCGATGGTTTCCTTGCCCTCGTAACCCGGCTCGCGCAGATGCACATGCATGTCGACCAGTCCCGGTGCGACGATGCAGCCGCGCGCGTCGATCGTCTTGCCTTTGCCGTCCAACTTGATCTTGCCCGGCTTGTCGATCTTGGCGATGACTTTGCCGTCGATCAGGATGTCGAAATCGCCTTCCAATCCCTGCGACGGATCGATAACCTTGCCGCCAGCGATGAGAGTTTTCAATTGCCGCCTCCGGTCACCAGGTAAAGCAGCGCCATGCGAATGGCGACGCCGTTGGTCACTTGGTTGAGAATGCGCGAACGCTGACAATCGGCCACGAAGGGGTCGATCTCGACGCCGCGGTTCATCGGTCCGGGGTGCATGATGATCGCGTCCTTGCGCGCCAGTTCCAACCGTTTGGCGTTCAGGCCGAATTGCCGCGAGTATTCGCGCATGCTGGAAAACAGCACCTGGCTCTGCCGTTCGAGCTGAATGCGCAGCATCATAATCACGTCGACGCCGGCAATCGCATCCTCGACGCTTGGCGCGACGGTGACGCCCAGTTTTTCGATGCCGATGGGGATCATCGTGGCCGGTCCGGCGATGCGCACTTTCGCGCCCATGCGTTGGAGGCCGTAGATGTTGGAGCGGGCGACGCGGCTGTGCGCGATGTCGCCGATGATCGCCACCTCCAGCCCCTCGAAGCCGCCGCGTTCGTCACGGATCATCAGCATATCCAGCAACGCCTGGCTGGGATGCTCGTGCGCGCCGTCGCCGGCATTGATCACGCCGGGTTTGATCATCTTGGAAAGCATGTGCGGCGCGCCGGCGCTGCCGTGGCGCACGACGATGACGTCGGGGTGCATCGCCTCGATGTTGCGCACGGTGTCGATGAAGGTTTCGCCCTTGCCCACCGAGCTTTCCGAGGCGGTGAAGTTGACCGTGTCGGCGCTCAGGCGCTTGGCCGCGATCTCGAAGCTGGTGCGAGTGCGCGTCGATTTTTCATAGAACAGATTGACGACCGTGTGGCCCTGCAAGGCGGGCACTTTCTTACGCTTGCGGGTGGCGATATCGCGGAACCCGTCGGCGGTGTCGAGAATCAAATTGATTTCTTCCACGGTCAGATCTTTAAGGCCCAAGATGTCTTTGCGGTTGAGCATCATTGTGCATCCTCCTCGGGCTCGACCTGGCTGATGAGGACCACCTTGTCGGTGCGCGTGTTTTTCTCGGCGATGGTCACCGAGACCTTTTCGCCGGGCGCGGTGTCGATCCACTGGCCGACGAAATCGGGTTGGATCGGCAGTTCGCGGTGGCCGCGATCGATCACCACGGCGGCTTTGATGCGCGCCGGCCGTCCGTAATTCATGACCACTTCGATCGCCGCGCGCATGCTGCGTCCGGTAAAGAGCACATCGTCGATGATGATGATTTCCTTGCCGGTGACGTCGAAATCGATGTCGGTTTTTTTGAGCAGCGGCTTGTTGTCGGGCGACAGATCGTCGCGGTAAAGCGTAATGTCGAGCATGCCCACGGGCACTTCGATATTCTCGACGCTTTTCATGTACTCGGCGAGGCGCAGGCACGGGTTCACGCCGCCGCTGCGGATGCCGATGAGCGCGACGTTTTTAAGATCGTCGCACTTTTCCAGGATTTCGTTGGCAATTCTGCGCAACGCCCGATCGATGCGATCGGCCGTCATGATTGTGCGCCGATGAACCAAAGACATAACTTTACCCACCGATAAGTTGTTATCGATATGCGAAATTTTTAGGGTTCCGAGCCGCTGGGATCGTACCATCGGACAAGATGTTGCGTCAACACTCCCCGCGAACCCCCAATTGTTGAGTTATTCCCGCAAAAATGGATCAGTCATTTTCTATCCAACCGCCGCCGATTACCTCGTCATCCCGGTAAAATACGGCGGCCTGCCCCGGCGTCCAGCCGTAGACCGGTTCATGGAAATAAAGTTCGGCGCGATCGCCGGACACGTGAATGTCCGCCTCCACGCCGTTGTGGCGATAGCGAATCTGCACATGGGTTTTTAGCGGCGATTCAGCGGGCGCGCGACCGGCGCACCAATGCAGTTCGCCGACGCGCCCCGCGATGCGGGCCAGCGAGCCCTTCGGCCCGACGATCAGACGATCGGTCGCCGCGTCGATCGCCAGCACGTACAGCGGCTCGGCGGCGGCCACGCCCATGCCGCGCCGTTGACCGACAGTGTAGTGATGGATGCCCCGGTGCCGCCCCAGGACGCGGCCGCTTTCGTCGACGATCTCCCCGGGTCGTGGTTGTGCATCGGTTTCGGCGGCAAAAAAGCGCGGCAGATCGTCGCCGGGCACGAAGCAGATTTCCTGGCTTTCCGGCCGTTGGGCGACGACCAGTTGTCGTTCAGCCGCGACGGCGCGCACCCGGTCTTTGGTCATGTCGCCGAGGGGAAAGAGCACGCGATTCATTTGCTCCTGGGCGAGTAGAAAGAGAAAATAGCTTTGTTCCTTGCGGCGATCGGTTCCGCGCAGCAGGCGCCAGCGGTTGTCGGTTTCGACCAGACGCGCGTAATGGCCGGTCGCCACGGCGTCGCAACCGTGCTCGCGGGCCACTTCGAGCAGTCGTCCGAATTTGAATAGTTTGTTGCAGCGGATGCACGGATTGGGCGTGCGCCCGGTGAGATAATCGGCGAGAAACGGTCGGACGACCAGGCGCTCGAATTCGTCGGTGATGTCGACGACGACGTGCTCGATATTCAACTGACGACAGACGGCCTGCGCTTCGGGCACGGCCGATTTGGTGTAACGTTCGTGCATGCACATGGTTGCACCGAGCACTTCGCAACCGTCGCGCAACAGGATGTAAGCGGCGACCGACGAGTCGACCCCGCCGCTCATGGCCATTAATATTTTGCGGGATGTCATCGGCGGCCTACATGGCGGCGTGAAGGATGTCGTCGAGTTTGTGTTCTTCGATCAGCTCAATCATGGCCTGCACGACATCGCCCATGAACTGTTTGCCCACGCCTTCACGCAGGATGCGCACGGCCTCGTCGAGGGTGACGGCCGTTTTGTACGAACGCTTGCTGGTCATCGCGTCGAAAGCGTCGGCCACGCTGAGGATGCCGGTCAGCAGATCGATCTGACTTTCATGCAGGCCGCGCGGATAGCCGCTGCCGTCGAGGCGTTCATGGTGGTTTTGCACGAGCGCCAATTCGCGTTCGAGGAAGCGCAGCGGTTCGAGGATCTGCGCGCCGACGTCGGGGTGTTTGCGCATTTCGTTCCAGTCGCAGATCGGAAGAGCACACGTCTGAACTCCAGTCACCGAATACGAT
>CALBTQ010000649.1 GCA_937967875.1 uncultured Pseudomonadota bacterium | reverse complement strand
ATCGTATTCGGTGACTGGAGTTCAGACGTGTGCTCTTCCGATCTAAAATTCTGGAAAAGGAACTGCCGCCCATCAACTTCGAGCCGGGCAAAATGTCCTTCGAACTCAAACGGCAAAACCTCACGGTCAAGGATTTCGTGCTCAAAGGCGACAACCTCGAAATCGACCTGACCGGACGCGTGACCACCCGCGAGGATCTGATGTCCAGCCGCATGTTCCTGACGCTCAAAATCAAACCGTCCGAGACGATGGAAGACGCGTTGGGCATCATCATGATGACCCTCAAGGAGCCCGACGCCAACGGCTTCTATCAGATTCCGCTCAAGGGCACGTTGAAAAATCCGAACGCCAAGCCCTGACCTTCGCTCGCAGAAGTTATTTCCCTTATTTAGCGCGGCCATTTTGCCCCTTGTCGGCCGACGCCGTCTCATGGCAAGGTTGCGCGGATGAATCGAACGGAACAAGCACAGCGGTTGCATTGCGATTTGGAAGAGCGTCTGGGCGTGGCGGTCAAGCTGATCGTCAACAACAACCGCAGCAGCATGATCTCCTGCTCCTGGGAAGCCGAGCGCGTGACGATCCGCCTGCATCACATGTTCCTGCTGGCGCAAGGGCCGTTTCTGCGCACATTGGCCTCGTTCTGCCGCCGTCCAAACAAGCGTAACCGCGAAGTCATCAACCAGTTCATCATCGACCATACCGACCTTATCGACGAAGCGCCGGCCAAAAACGGCCAGGACCTGCCTGCGAAAACCAAAGGCCAATTTTTCGACTTGCGGGACGTGTTCGACCAGGTAAACGCCAGGTACTTCAAGCGCGCCTGCGATGCGGTGATCACCTGGGGGCAAAACGGCAATCGCACCCGGCGCCGCCGCAGCAAAACGTCGATCCGCCTTGGCAGCTATGACGCGCAAACCAATGTCATCCGCATCCACCCGGTGCTCGACGCCGACTGGGTGCCGCAGTATGTGATGGAAACGCTGGTCTACCACGAAATGCTGCATTGGCTGTTTCGTCCGCGGCAGGCCGGCGATCGGCGCGTGTTGCACGGCCGGGCCTTCCGGCAGGCCGAACAGGCGCACCCGCGCCACGAAAAAACCAACGAGTGGATCCAGAAAAATCTCGACCGCCTGCTGCGTCGCTGATTTTCCCAAAAAACGAACTTGACAGGAAAAATTCGATAAGTAGACTATCGCCCTGCCCGCAAAGAGCGGGGTTGTAGCTCAGTTGGTAGAGCACTGGATTGTGGATCCAGGCGTCCTGGGTTCAAGCCCCAGCAACCCCTAATAAAAACCCGGAGCCGATGCGCCCCGGGTTTTTCGTTTAATGCGCTTGCTTATCCGCGCTTGGCCAACAGGTGATCGAGCAGATCGTCGTCGGCGACGAACACCTGCTCGCGCTGAATGAGGTCTTTGACCTGCACGCCGTTTTTGGCCATCTCGTCCTCGCCGCAAATGACCAGGTGCCGCACGCCTTTGCGCAGGCCGTAGCGCATCTGCGCTTTGAAGCCGCTGTCGGAACCGAGGTAGATTTCCGCGGCGACGCCCGCGTCGCGCAGCCGGCGCAACAGGTGCAGGTAGTGCGGCACCAGCGCTTGATCGAAAACCATCAGCAGCGCCTCGACCTCGCTGTCGGCCGTCTTCACCAGCTCAAGTTTTTGCAGCGCGTCGAAGAGGCGGTCCAGGCCGATGGACGTGCCCACCGCCGGGATCGGGTTGGCGTGGAAGCGGCCGATCATTTCGTCGTAGCGCCCGCCGCTGGCGACCGAACCGATTTCCGGCAGGTCGAGCAAGGTCGTTTCCAGCACCGGCCCGGTGTAATAATCCAGGCCGCGCGCCACGCTCAGGTCCATGCGCACGCGCCCTTCGTCGACGCCGTACTCGCGCAGATGATCGAGCACCGCGCGCAATTCGGCAACGCCCTCCGCGCCGCTGTCGCCGCGCACCAGTTCGCCGACCGCCTCGAGTTTTTGCGCATTGTCGCCGGCGATGTCTAGGAAACGGTCGATCAGCGCCAGGGCTTCGTCGCCCAGTTGCAGCGCGCGATCGTGCTCGCCTTGCGGCTTGCGGCGCAGTTCCTCGCGCACGCCGGCGCGACCGATTTTCTCGACCTTGTCCAGCACGCGCAGCAGTTCCTTGACCTGATCGTCGCGCGACCATGCGCCGCGCGCCTGAATGCCGATCGCCGCGGCGAGACCGTCGTGGATCTTGCGGTCGTTGACGCGCACAACGAATTTTTCCACGCCCAACGCTTCGAGCGAGGCGACGGTCACCGCGATGATTTCCGCGTCGGGCAAGCCGGTTTTCGCGCCGATAATATCTGCGTCGACTTGTGCGAACTGGCGGAACCGCCCGGCCTGCGGTTTCTCACCGCGAAACACGTTGCCGATCTGATAGCGCTTGAAGGGCATGAGCAAATCGGTGTTGGCCGCCACGTAACGCGCCAGCGGCACGGTCATGTCGAAACGCAGCGCCAATTCCTTGTCCTCTTCCGGACCGTTGAGGAAAAACACTTCCTTGTCGGTCTCGCCGCCCTCGCCCAGGAGCACCTCGGCGAATTCCACGCAGGGCGTTTCCAGCGGGACGAAGCCGAACAGCTCGTAGGTGCGGCGGATGGCGTCGATCATCCGCGAGCGCGCCAGCATCAGCGGCGGGTGGTAATCGTTGAAACCGCCGGGCTGCGCCGGCTTGACCTTCTTCACATCAGCCATCGATCATCTCCATCACGTCTTGCACTACCTCGTCCAATTCGCCGCCGGGCCGGCACATACGCGTGGCGGCGTCGATCAGTCGATACATCACCGAATCGTTGACCCAATGATCCACCTGCCGCCGCAACGTATGACGCAGTCGGTCGGTCAACTCGCCGGGCGCCGCTGCGTCGTCGGCGCGAATGTCCACGCCCTGCGCGGCGCACAGAAATTCAATCGCCAGAATGACCCGCACATTGACCAGAACTTTTTCCGTCGCCGCCGCGCTCAACGACGCCAGCGCGCCGTGGTCCTCGTAATCCTGACAGGCCGGCAGCGAATCGGTGGCGTAGGGCGTGGCGAGGCTTTTGTTTTCGCTGGCCAGCGCGGCCGCCGTGTATTGCGCCAGCATAAAGCCGCTGTTCAGACCGCGTTCGCGCACCAGGAAACTAGGCAGGCCGCCCGAGCGCGCACGGTTGGTCATGATGAACGCATGCCGCTCGGACAGCGCACCGATTTCGGCGAGGCCCAGGCGCAGATTGTCGAGCGCCAGCGCCAGCCGCTCGCCGTGGAAATTGCCGCCGTCCAGACACGTCGGGCCGTTTTCATCGTCGAGAATCAGCGGATTGTCGCTGACCAGACGCAGTTCCTCGTCGATCACCTGACACGCCTGGCGCAACGCGGTCTGGATGCCGCCGAGAATTTGCGGCAGGCAACGAATGGAAAATGCGTCGCCGCCCTTCCGGCAACCGACGAGCTGCGAGCCCGCGGTCCAACGATCGAGCTGCCGCGCCACGGCCAGCACATCGGCACGACCGGGACCGAGGCGATGAATGCGCTCGTCGAACGCCGCGCGATTGGCGCGCATCGCCTCGCAGGTCAACGCACCGGCGGCGATCGCCAACTTGAATAAGCGTTCCGTCTCCCAGGCGATCAACGCCGCGCGCGCCGCCGCCATGCTCGTGCCGACGATCAGCGAAAAGGATTCTTTCAACGTCGGCCACAAGCGATCGATGTTCGCCCGGCGCATCGCTTCGTCGCCGGTAAGCACCTCCGCCTTGTCCTCATGGCGGCCCAGCGCGGCGAAACCGGTGTCGCCTTCCACTACGCCGCCGCCCGCGCAAAGCACCAGCGCAATATGCGCCAGCGGGGCCAGATCGCCGGCCATGCTCAGGTGCCCCTTGCCGGGCACCAGCGGATGCACGCCCGCGTTGAGCATCGCCGCCAACGTACGCACCGTTTCCGGACGCACGCCGCTATACCCCTGGATGAGCGTATCCAGCCGCACCAGCATCGCCGCACGCACCAACGCGGTAGGCATCGGCGAACCGATCGCCGCCGCATGATCGACGATCACCCGCCGCGCGGTTTCCGGCAGATCGCTCACCTGCCCGCGCGCCTCGTCGTCGCTGAGATCGGCCAGCTTCCACAGCGGCACCGGACCGTCTTTTTCCTCGACGGCCAGCAGCGCGCGATAACCGCGTTCGACCTTCTCCCAGGCCGCCGGATCGATTTCCACCGGCGCATGTTCGTAAGCCACCGCCGCCACCTGTTCGGGCGTCAACTCGCCGCCGCGCAACATCACCGCCGCCATCACGCCTCCTCCCCAATCACCTCGGCGAAGGCCTTGGCTTCGATCAGCTCGTGCAACTTTTCCAACAGGATCGTCGGAGGTGCGCCGCGTTTGTCCAGTTCAAGCACCGGCGCGATGATCTCCAAACAACGACGCGCGCCCTCGCCGACGGCGATGCCGTCCTGCTCGAGGCGGAAGGTCAACGCGCGGGCCGCGCACAGCATTTCGGCGGCCAGCACGTAACCGGCGTTGTAAACGATGCGCCGGGCGCCGCGAGCGGCGATGGGGCTCATCGAGACGTGATCTTCCTGATCCTCGCAGGTGGGGATGCTGTCGACGGCGGCCGGATGCGCAACGTGTTTGCATTCGCTGGCCAGCGCGGCCGCGGTGAATTGCACGGCCATCATGCCCAAGCCCGGTCGATCGGGCGGCGCAAGCAGCGGCGGCAGGCCGAAGCTGAGCGCCTTGGTCAACAAGCGGAATGTGCGCCGTTCGCTGATCGCCGCGATTTCCGAAATCGCCACCTTGAGCGCCTCGGCCGCCAGCGCCAACGGCTCGCCGTGAAACTGGCCGGCGCTGATCGTCCGTCCGCCCGCAACCGAGATGACCAACGGATTGTCGGTGGCGCTGTTGACTTCCACCTGCAGCCGCTCGCGCACACGCGACAGCGAATCGCGCGCGGCCCCATGCACCTGCGGCGCGCAACGAATGCTGTAACCGTCCTGAATGCGCGTGGGGTCGGAACCTGCGGCCGCCGAGCCGCTCAGAAAACGCAGAATCGACGCCGCGCTCAACCGCTGCCCGACGAAGGGCCGCAGGCGGTGCACCTCGGGCAGAAACGCATCAGGCGTGCCGCGTACAGCCTCGATGGTCATCGCCACGGCCAGATCGGCCAGGCGCACGAGGCGTTCGGCGTCCAGCAGCGCCAACAGCAGAATCGCCGCGCTGACCTGCACGCCGTTGTTGAGCGCCAGCCCCTCCTTCGCGCCAAGCACCAAACGTGCGATGCCCTCGCGCTCCATGGCGACCTTGCCGGGAATGCGCAAGCCTTTGTGGGTGATAACCTCGCCGCTGAGTTCGTCGCGATCGTCCTCATCGGCGGGCGGCCGGGAGAGCACCAGCGCCAGGTGGCTGAGCGGCGCCAGATCGCCCGAGGCGCCGACGCTGCCTTGCGTGGGAATAAGCGGATGCACGCGGCGGTTGATCATTTCGACCAGCGTCTGCACCACTTCCAGTCGAATGCCGCTGTAGCCTTTGGCCAGTGCGTTGGCGCGCAGCACCATGGCCGTGCGCACCGCATCGGTCGGCAATGGATCGCCCACGCCGGCGCTGTGGCTCATCAGCAGGTTGTGTTGCAACCGCGCCAGATCGGCGTTGTCGATCGCCACGTCTTTCAGGCTGCCGAAACCGGTGTTCACGCCGTACACGAGCTGCTCGCGATCGGCCGCAATGCGCTCGATGATCGCCCGCGATTCCTGCAGTTTCCCCTTGGCGCGTTCGGCGATCTGCACCGGCTCGTCGTGGCGGGCCACCCGCTCGATTTCGGCCAGCGTCAGACTTTCGCCAGATCGGAAGAGCACACGTCTGAACTCCAGTCACCGAATACGATCT
>CALBTQ010000648.1 GCA_937967875.1 uncultured Pseudomonadota bacterium | reverse complement strand
TCCAGCAAAGCGCGCCGGCTGAGCACGATGTTGCCCCGCCGCTTATTGAACTTGAGAATCTTGAAATCGAATTCCTGGCCGATGAGCTTTTCGATGTTGCGCACCGGGCGCAGATCCACCTGGCTGCCGGGCAGAAACGCCCGCACGCCGATGTCGACCTGGAGACCGCCCTTGACCCGGCTGATGATCTTGCCTTTGATCACGCCGTCCGCCGAGTAGGCCTTGTAGATCTCGTCCCAGACCTTCATCTTGTCGGCTTTTTCTTTGGACAGAACGATCAGGCCGCTTTCGTCTTCCGCCGCTTCCAGCAGCACGTCGACGCGATCGCCGATGTTGACGACGGCTTCGCCGCGCGCGTCTTTAAACTCGTTGAGCGGAATGACGCCTTCGCTCTTGAAGCCGATGTCGACCACTACGTAGTCTTTTTCCACCGAGATCACTCGGCCTTTGATGACCTCGCCTTCCTTCTTGGAATCGAACGAACTCTTTTCGAGCAGTTCAGCGAAGCTCTCTTCCTGCGGTTCTTCCGTCGTTTCCTCCGGAGCGGCCACGCCCGCGCCTTCGGTTTTGATTTCGTGTTCGTCGTGGTTGTTGTTGTTTTCGGTCATTCGTTAAAGTTCCCCTTTCAAGACTATATTTCGCACATCCTCGAAAGGATGTTCGATACGCATCGATCCTTCTTTGTCGCCGATTCCGGCCAAAGGAGGCGTGTTCTTACCCCATGCCACACAAAGATCGAAAAAACACTATATTTCAATAGGTTGAACACCTATTCCCTGAAAAACGGGGATGCATTGTACCCTAGGCGATGGCGACTTACAAGAGGGTAAAATCGGTATTTTCCATCGCAAAATAAAGACGCGAGGGACCGCCTCGGCCTTTATTTTTCAAAGCGTACGATGCGCGCAAAACTGTCGGCCTTCAACGAAGCGCCGCCGACCAACGCGCCGTCGATGTCCGGGCACGCCATGAGTTCGTCGACGTTGTCGGGCTTGACCGAACCGCCGTACTGGATGCGCAGGCCGTTGGCCGTGGCGGCGTCGAAACGCTCGCTGAGCCAGTTGCGCACCATCTCGTGCACTTCCTGCGCCTGTTGCGGCGTCGCCACTTTGCCCGTGCCGATGGCCCAGACCGGCTCGTAGGCGATGACCAGTTTTTGCGCCTGATCCAGCGACAAGCCGGCCAGTCCTTTGTCGAGCTGATCTTCCAGCACGGCGAAGGTGTTGCCGGCTTCGCGTTCTTCGAGCAGTTCGCCGATGCAGTAAATCGGCGTCAGGCCGGCGTTGAGCGCGGCCGTGATCTTCTTGTTGCACAACTCGCTGGTCTCGCCGAAGATGTGGCGCCGCTCGCTGTGGCCGATGACCACATACCGGCAGCCGGCGTCGACGAGCATCTGCGGCGCGACTTCGCCGGTGAACGCGCCCTGCTCTTCGTAGTGGCAATTCTGCGCGCCCAGGCCGATGTTCGTGCCCGCGATCGCTTCGCGCACTTCGCCCAAAACGGTGAACGAAGGAATGAGCACGACGTCCGCGTCGCTCACGTCGCCCACGCTTTTCGCCAACGCCGCGGCCAGATCCCGCGCCGGCGCGGTCGATAAATACATTTTCCAGTTGCCTGCTAAAATCGGTCGGCGAGTCATGTGATTCTCCTTGGTGTATTCGTAAATGGTTTAGCTTTCCAACGCCGTCACGCCGGGCAATTCCTTGCCTTCCAGCAATTCCAGACTGGCGCCGCCGCCGGTGGAAATGTGGCTGATTTTATCGGCCATGCCCGCTTTCTTCACGGCGCTGACCGAGTCGCCGCCGCCGACGATTGTGATCGAACCGCTCTCGGCCACCGCTTTGGCGATGCCAATGGTGCCCGCGGCGAACGGCGCGTGCTCGAACACGCCCATCGGGCCGTTCCAGACGATCGTCTTGGCGCCGACCAGCGCGTCCGTGTATGCGCGAATCGTCTCCGGGCCGATGTCCAGGCCCATCATGTCGGTCGGGAAATCCTGATTGGCGACGACCTTCACCGTCGCGTCGGCCGCGATCGTTTCGGCGACCACATGATCGACCGGCAGCAAAATCCGCACGCCCTTTTTCTCGGCGCGGGCCAACGTTTCGCGCGCGTAGGTGATGCGCCCGCCGTCGACCAGGCTCTTGCCCACCTCGAAGCCCTTCGCGGCCAGGAAGGTATAAGCCATGCCGCCGCCGACGATCAGACCGTCGACCTTGTCCAGCAGCGTGTTGACCACGCCGATTTTATCGCTGACCTTCGCGCCGCCGAGAATCGCCCAGAAGGGCCGCTCGGGGTCGGCCAGCGCCTCTTTCAAATACCGCAATTCCTTGCGCATCAGATAACCGGCCGCTTTTTCCTCCAGCAGGCGGGGCAGCGCCTCGACGCTGGCGTGGGCGCGGTGGCTGCTGCCGAACGCGTCGTTGACGTACACGGTGGCCAGCTCGGCCAGTTTGGCGGCGAATTCCGGATCGTTTGCCGTTTCGCCGGGGACGAAGCGCAGGTTTTCCAGCATCATGATTTCGCCGTCCTTGAGCTGCTGGGCGACGACCTTGACGCCGTCGGACACGACGTCCGGAGCCATGATCACGTCGCGGTCCAGCAGTTCGGCCATCCGCTCGGCCACGGGCAGCAACGACAATTTTTCGTCGTATTTGCCCTTGGGTCGGCCCAGGTGACTGGCCACGACCAACCGGCCGCCGTCGCGCAGCACTTTGCGCACCGTGGGCAGCACGGCGCGGATGCGCGTATCGTCGGTGATTTTTCCGTCGGCCAGAGGAACATTGAGGTCCGCCCGCAAAAAGATGTGTTTGCCTTCCAATTCCAGTTCGTCGATGTATTTGACGGCCATCGTTTTATTCCTTTCGCAACATATGGTTGATGAGTTCGATCAGCCGGGATACATAACCGATTTCGTTGTCATACCAAAGCATTAATTTGAGCAACCACCCCGACCCGTCCGCCGCCACGACCTGGGTTAGCGCCTCATCCACGGTCGCCGAAGCAGTCGAGCCGTTCATATCGCCGGATACCACCGGATCTTTCACGGTCGATAAAATCCCCCGCAGATCCCCCTGGGCGGCAGCGCGCAATTGTGCGTTGACGTCATCCGCCTTTACATACCTTTTAAGCACGACCGACAGATCAATCAAGCTGACGTTCAAGATCGGCACCCGCAACGACAGTCCGCCGATCTTCCCATGCAGATGCGGAAACAGCACGGCCAGCCCGTCGGTGGCGCCGGTCGAAGTCGGTACGATATTCGCCGCCGCCGCGCGCGCCCGGCGCAAATCGGCGCAGGGCCCGTCGATCAGGTTCTGTCCTTGCGTATACGCGTGGATCGTCGTGAAGTTCGCGCCCAGCACCGTGTAGGCTTCATCGAGCAAACGCAGCACCGGCGCCAGGGCGTTGGTCGTGCAACTTGCGTTGGAGAGAATAAAGTCGCGCGCCGGATCGTACGTGCTCTCGTTGACGCCCAGCACGAACGTGCGCACGCGCTCTTGATCGTCCGCCGCCACGTTGGCCGACAACAGCACGCGCTCGGCCCCGGCGTCGCGGTGCTTCTGCAGAAAATCGAAACCCTTGTTGCAGCCGGTCGCTTCCAACGCCAGCCAGATGTTCTTTTCACGCCAGGGCAACCCCTGCGGATCGGCCTGATGCGACACATCGATCGCCTGTCCGTCGACGATCAACCGGTCGCCCTCGGTGCTCACCTCGCCGGGAAAACGTCCGTGCGCGGAATCGTATTTGAGCAGGTGCGCGAGCGTCGGCGTGTCGGCCACGTCGTTGATCGCCGCGATGGTAAATCCTTCCCGCCGCCAGGCATGACGGAAGAACGCGCGGCCGATGCGGCCGAAACCGTTGATCGCCACCGGTCTGCTCATGAAATCAAAACCCTTTAAAAACGTTTTTCTTTCGCGCTCAGGGAGTGTAGCGTGCAAATTCGCCATGTCAAGAATACATCTTGCCAGTCGCCGACGCGTCGATACAATGCGGCCATGGAAGAAAAACGATTCATCGTTCCCGCCAACCTCGACGGACAGCGGCTCGACCGCGCTCTGGCCGAGCTCGAGCCTTCGCTCACGCGCAGCCAGGCCGCGAAGCTCGCCAAGGAAGGTCACGTATCGCTCAACGGCGCTTCGGCCAAAGCGTCCGCCGCCGTGCAGACGGATCAGACGCTGACCGTGACGATGAATCCGCCCGCGGCAAGCGAACCCGAGGCGCAGGACATCGCGCTGGATATTCTTTACGCCGACGAGCACCTGCTGGTGATCAACAAAGCGGCGGGGATGGTCGTACACCCCGCGCCGGGCAATCCGGACGGCACGCTGGTCAACGCCCTGCTTCATCACGTGCCGGAATTGCGCGAGTACAGCATCGACGGGCGACCGGGCATCGTGCATCGCCTCGACAAGGGCACGACCGGCACGCTGGTCGTCGCCAAAACGCACCGGGCGCTGATCGAGCTGCAACGCCAGTTCGCCGGGCGCGAGGTCGAGAAAATTTACCTCGCCCTGGTGGTCGGCACGCCCAAACAGAAGGAAGGGCGCATCGACCTGGCGTTGGGCCGGCACGTGCGCGAACGGAAGAAAATCAGCAGCGTCACCACCCACGGACGCGCCGCGACGACCTTATATAAGGTGGAGACCGCGCACGGCGGCATCAGCGCGCTACGCTGCACGTTGCTGTCGGGTCGCACCCACCAGATCCGCGTGCATTGCGCCGAGTCGGGTTGGCCGCTGGTCGGCGACGACACCTACGGCGGCGTGCGTTCGCTCAAGAACATCGCGGATGCGCCGCTGCGTCTGGCCTGTCAGGCGCTGGATCGTCCGGCGCTGCACGCGCGCCGCCTCGCCTTTACGCATCCACACGACGGCCGGCGCCTTGAATTTTTCGCCCCGATACCGGACGATCTGAAAAAAATACTTGCCTTGATCGGAGCGGAAAATGTCTAAACCCCTCGCCTGGCGTTCGCTGTTGCTCGATTCGACCGGCGTCATCGCGCGTTTTTACGGACGCGTCGGCGGCCATAGCGAAGGCGCGCTCGCCTCGCTGAACATGGGCGCGCTCGTCGACGACGATCCGGCGCTCCTGGCCGCCAACGAGGCGCTGGTGCTCGACGACCTGGGCGCGACGTCGCTCTACCTGCCGCAACAGGTGCACGGAGCGGCGGTGCAGGTCGTCAATCGCGTCGAGCCGGGCGTGGTGCGCGGCGAACCGGGCGACGCGGTGTGGACCGATCGTCGCGGCGTCGCCGTGGGCGTTTTAACCGCCGATTGCGTGCCGCTTCTGCTGACCACCGAAAACGGCGATTTCGTCGGCGCGATCCACGCCGGTTGGCGCGGCCTGTACGGCGGCATTATCGGGCGAGCGATCGAGCGCATCACCCGCTTGTTCTGCTGCCGCCCCTTCGATCTGCTGGCGGCGATCGGCCCGGCCATCGGCCCCGAACAATACGAAGTGAGTCGCGAACTGGCGCAGCAGTTTTTGACCGACCGCCCGGAATTGCGCGGCGTGTTGTGGCCGGAAAAACGCAAAAAGCCGCGCCTGGATCTGCGCACCATGGCCCTCAACGATCTGCTGCACAACGAGGTCAGCCGCGAGAACATCGAACTGGTCGGTCCGACCACCGACGACGAGCGCTGCTTCTCGCACCGCCGCGACAAGGGCCGAACCGGCCGGCAGCTTTCCGCTATTTTAATGGCTTGACAAAACTCGGGAGATGTCACTAAATTTTAACCGTCCTATCCGGGAAGCGTACAAAACTGCCTTGTTATAGCTCCCTGTCATCGGCAAACTCGGGATGCGATTTGTGGGGTGGCGTTAATTTCCGATAATTAGGGTATTGGCAAACATTTTCTTTCCATCAACGGATGCGTTCCGACGATGATTCCTTGATAGAAACGCGTAGTGAAGCAAAACATAAACCATCAATCTTAACCTCATACGGAGTACGAAATGTCCGACCTTTTCGACGACGGTCCGGATTTGGATGAAAAGATCGAGCAAGAAGAGCCCAAGTCCCGCAAAAAGAAGTCGAGCGATGAAATTGCCGCCGAGGAGATGAACATCAAAGCGCTCAAAAAGCGCAAGATCAACGATCTTCTCAAAATGGCCAAGGAACTGGGCGTCGAAGGCGCCACCGGCATGCGCAAGCAGGACCTCATCTTCGCCCTGCTGCAGGCGCACACCGAGCGCAACGGCCTGATCTACGGCGAAGGCGTGCTGGAAATCCTGCCCGACGGCTTCGGCTTCCTGCGCGCGCCGGATTACAACTACCTGCCCGGCCCCGACGATATTTACGTCAGCCCGAGCCAGATCCGGCGTTTCAACCTGCGCACCGGCGACACCATTGCCGGACAGATTCGGCCGCCGAAAGAGGGCGAGCGCTACTTCGCGCTGCTTAAGGTCGAGGCGATCAACCATGAGGATCCCGACCAGGCGCGCAACAAGATCCTGTTCGACAACCTGACGCCGCTGTATCCGATGGAGAAGTTGAACCTCGAAACCGAGGCCGACAACTACTCGATGCGCATCCTCGATCTGGTCTGCCCCATCGGCATGGGCCAGCGCGGTTTGATCGTCAGCCCGCCCAAAGCCGGCAAGACGATGATCCTGCAGGCGATCGCCAACTCGATCACGCGCAACCACAAAGACATCATCCTCATCGTGCTGCTCATCGACGAGCGCCCCGAGGAAGTAACCGACATGTCGCGTTCCGTGCGCGGCGAAGTCATCAGCTCGACCTTCGACGAGCCGGCCACCCGCCACGTGCAGGTCGCCGAGATGGTGCTGGAAAAAGCCAAGCGTCTTGTCGAGCACAAGCGCGACGTGGTCATCCTGCTCGACTCGATCACCCGAGATCGGAAGAGCACACGTCTGAACTCCAGTCACCGAATACGA
>CALBTQ010000647.1 GCA_937967875.1 uncultured Pseudomonadota bacterium | reverse complement strand
ATTCGGTGACTGGAGTTCAGACGTGTGCTCTTCCGATCTACCCTCGCCTTATTTGACCGTCACCACGTTGCCGAGTAGTATGTGCCGGGGAGACAATTGCGGATCCGAAGAGGAAGCAACAACATGAACAAACGCGTTATGATCCTGGCGATGGCGAGCATGCTGATCCTGGCGATCGGCGTCTCGGGGGCGGCGGCGGAATATCTAGTCGGCCTGACCCACGGCACGGACAAACATCGACCCGAGTGGTCGTTCGATGCGCAAAGCACCTATCACATCAGTGCGGCGCAAAACGAATGGGAACCGTTCCAGGTGTTCATCTGGGACGACAGCGGCGTGGAGAACGTCGATGTAAGCGTCACGGAATTCACCGGTCCCGGCGATCCGATCGAGCGGGTCGAGTTGTATCGCGTGCATTACGTTCACGTCGACGAGGACAAGGTCAGCCAGAAGCCGATGGTGTCCGAGCACGCCGGCTGGTGGCCCGACGGTCTGGTGCCGTTCGTCGATCACTTCGTGTATGAAACGCGCGACGGCGCCCCGTTTGACGTGCAGGCCGAATTTACGCAGGCCGTGTTCGTCGACGTGTATATCCCGGAAGATCAGACGCCCGGCGAATACAGCGCCACGGTGACCGTCACCGCCGACGGCCGCGCCACGTGGACCGGCACGATCTATCTGACGGTCTGGGATTTCGCGCTGCCCAACGGCTTGTCGATCCAGAGCCAGTATCAGTACAGCCGCAGCATCTGCACCTATCATCAGGAGCACGGCAACGCGACCGACTGCGCGCCGATTCACGAGCGCTACTTCGAGGAATACGCGCTGCACCGCATGAGCCCTTACAATTGGCTCACCGGCAATCCGCCGACCGTGTACAACCCGGAAACCAAATCGCTGGAGGTCGACTGGACGCAGTGGGACGCGGACCACGGTCCGTATCTGGACGGCGATTTTTTCAAACCCGGTTACGAGTTTCAGACGATCAACATCCCGCGCAGCTTCGGCAACGTGCCCGAAGGGCTGACGCAGGATGAATGGAACATCATGAACTGGGCCGCGTGGGCCGAGCACTTCAAACAAAAGGGGTGGATCGAAAAGGCGTGGTGCTATCTGCCCGACGAACCGACCCCGGACGAGTATCCGGCGTTGCGCGCCACGGCCGCGAATATCCACACGGCTGACCCGGATCTGCAGCCGTTCGTCACCGAACAGTATGAATCGGAATTGGGCGAGGACATCGACATTTGGTGCCCGGACGAGCCGATGTTCTCCGACTCCCTGCCGTGGCTGCCGCGCCCGGAAAAATATGAGGAGCTGCGTGAGGAAGGCAAGAAAACCTGGTGGTACAATTGCGTGAGCGCGACCATCGGTTTCGATTACGCGAACCACATGGTCGATCAGGAATCGACTTACATGCGCGCGTGGCTGTGGCTGACGCGCCGTTACGGTTTCACCGGCATTCTCTTCTGGCGCATCCAATACCTGTGGGACCGCCAGGACGTGTGGGAAAACATGTACGCCGAAAAGTTTTACTGCCAGGGCGACGGCACGCTGTACTACCCCGGCACGCCCGACAAGATCGGCGGCGAGACCGACATTCCGATCCCTTCGCTGCGCATCAAGTACCTGCGCGAAGCGATGGAGGATTACGAGTACTTCCACATCCTGGATGAAATGGGCGAAGAGCAGTGGGTGGACGATGTGACGCGGACCGTCGCGCCCAAAACCTTCCAGTGGGAGCACGACTGGGCCAAGTTGCTCGACTGGCGGCGCAAAGTGGCAGAGAAGATTCTGGGCACGCTCGACGAGGTCGCGCCCGCGCCGCCGACCGGGCTGAGCGCTGAGGGACAGGTCGAGTCGATCGAGGTGAGCTGGACCGCGCCGACCGACGCGGATCTGGCCGGCTACGAGGTGTGGTACGCGATTCAGTCCGGCGACGAATACTTCGGTGGTTCGCTCGGCGTCGACGCCGCCAGCGCGGTGCTGGTCGGGTTGATGCCCGGGCGCGAACACACGATTTGGATTCAATCCTTCGACACCAACGGCAACCATTCGGTCGACAGCGCGTCGGTCACCGCGACGCCGCAAGCCGACGAGACGGCCGATGACGACGACACCGACGACGATAAAAACTCGTCCCAGAACGCGGTGCGGCTGGAAAGCAAATCATCCGACGACAAGAAAAACGCGGACGACGACGAGGTCAACTACGGCGGGTGCGGCTGGTAAACAACCTATCGATGATTATAAAGCGGTCGCCATAACTGCGGCCGCTTTTTTTTATTGCGACGCGAGCAGCACGACCAGATCGCTCATCTGCACCAGGGCTTCCATTTGGTCAGCCGTCAGCAGGTTGTAGCACTCATGGTCCAGGCAATAACGGAACACGGCACGGTCCGGGCCGGTCGCGAGATCATCCAGATAATAGCCGACATACCAGTATTCATCTTCCGCCATGGCGCGCACTTTCTGCACCACACCGGCAAAGCTGACCTCGCCGGCCGGGCTCCACACGCCGTTGTCGTATTTCACCATAAAGCAGAAATAGGTGAAGTAGAGCATGTTGGCGATACCGGCCACATAGGCTTTGCGGTCGTCATAAAGCGAAATCGCGGTAAACAGTTCCGTCGATGCGGGAATGTATTCGTAGGACAAGGTGACCTTTTGCCAATTATCGCCGTTGTATGCGAAGAGGAACCCTTCGCCCGCCAGAGGCGGATCGCT
>CALBTQ010000646.1 GCA_937967875.1 uncultured Pseudomonadota bacterium | reverse complement strand
GCGCGTGCTGTTGAGCCACGTGATCGTCACCACGCCGCTGACCGAAGGCGGCGCCGGCTTCTTCGTGCAGGAAATGGAAGGCGGCCCCTATAGCGGCATATACGTGTACGTCACCGGCGAAGCGTCGGGCGAGATCCGGCCCGAGGTCGGCGACGTGGTCGACATCGCCGGGCTCTACGACGAATACTACGAGCTGTCCGAACTGACGGTGAGCGCGATCGGCGATATGGAAGTGCTCGACAACCTCGGCTCGCCCGAGCCGGAGGTCGTCGACGCGCGGGATCTGCTCACCGGCAGCGGCGAGGCCGAGCAGTGGGAAGGCGTGCTGGTGCGCGTCGAGGACGTGCGGGTGACCGAGCCGGACTTGGGCTGGAACGAATTCGAGGTCGACGGTGTGCGCGTCGACGATCTGTTCTGGCCGCCCGAATCGGCGTTCATTCCGCCCGCGGACGCGCAGTTCGATTCGATCGCCGGCGCGTTCACCTACACCTTCGAGGAGTACAAAATCTGCCCGCGTTACGCGGCCGACTTCGACGGCGAGTGGGAGCCGGTGGGTCCGTTGGGCGACGCGACGATCTATGAAATCCAGCAGGGCGAGGTGCCGCTGGGCGCGACGGTCACGGTGACGGCGGTGATTTCCTCGCCGCTGAATTTCAACGGCGACACCTTCTTCATTATGGAAGAGTCCGGCGGACCGTGGAGCGGCGTGGCCGTGTACATGTACGACGAGGTCGCGGCGGTGTACGACGGGCGGGTCGGCGACACGGTCGAGGTGACCGCGCAGGTGACCGAGTACTACGATCTCACCGAACTGGTGGTGAAGGATCCGGGCGATCTGGTGCTGCTCAACGAGGGGCAGGCGCCGGACGCCGAGGAGATCGCCCTAGACGATGTGGGCGAGAAATGGGAAGGCGTGCTGGTGCAGACCGGCGCGGTGACCGTCACTGAGACGGTGAACAACTACGGCGAATTTACGGTCGGCGACGGCGACGGCGAAGTGATTGTCGACGATTTGTTCTTCGAAAAGTATCACTGGGAAACATACGGCATCGAAGCGGGCGACACGTTCGGCCGCGTTCGCGGCATCCTGACCTATGACTACGGCGAATTCAAACTGGAGCCGCGGACCGATTCCGATCTAAGCGATTAACGGGAGGACCTGATGAAACGCAATTGGCTGTGGATGATTTTGATTTTGGTTATGGCGCTGAGCTTCACGACGTTGAGCGCGTGCGCCTTGGGCGGCGACGACGACGACGATGACGACGACGACGATTTGATCGACGACGACGATGACGATGAAGCCGACGACGACGATGACGACGATGATGACGATGACGACGACGATGACGACGACGACGATGACGATGACGATGACGACGACGATGACGACGATGACGATGACGACGACGACTCCGATTCGATCTACGACATCCAGAATGGCGAATACAACGACGGCGACGTGGTGACGATAGTCGGCGTGGTGGTTACTCCCACCGACTTCAAGGGCGAATTGTTCTTCATCATGGACGAAGACGGCGGCGAATTCAGCGGCATCGCGATCTACATGTACAGCGAAGTGGCCGATGAATACGACGGCGAGCCGGGCGACAAGGTCCGCATCACCGGCGAAGTGACCGAGTACTTCGACATGACCGAAATCAAGGTGACGGAAACCGGCAACATCGAAGTGATCGGCGACGGCGACATTCCCGATCCCGAAGTGCTGGACATCGGCGACATCGGCGAAGAGTGGGAATCGGTGCTGGTCGAGATTCAGGACGTGACCGTGACCGAGGGCGTCAACGATTACGGCGAGATCGTCGTTTCCGATTCCAAAGCCGAACAGATCGTCGACGATCTGTTCTTCGATAAGGTCGGCGACGATTACTACTTCGAAGACATGGGCATCGAGGAAGGCGACGAGTTCTCCTCGATCGTTGGCGTGATCAATTACAGCTATGAAGAATTCAAACTCTGCCCCCGCGAGGACGGAGACCTGAGCGAATAATCTCTTCTCAGAGGTGCGAACAATGAAAGCGAAATGGGTTTGGTTGCTGCTGGTGTTGCTGTGCGCATCGACGCTGCTGCTCGTCCAGGCGTGCGCCCTGGGTGACGACGATGACGATGACGACGACGATCTGGATTTCGACGACGACGACGATGACGACGACGATGCCGCCGATGACGACGACGATGACGTCGCCGATGACGACGACGATGACGATGACGATGATGACGATGATGACGACACCGTTGACGACGACACGGGCGACGACGACACGGGCGATGACGACACGGGCGACGACGATACGGGCGACGACGACACGGGCGACGACGATACGGGCGACGACGATACCGGCGACGACGATACCGGCGGCGACGACACGATTTATGACGTGCAGAACGGCACGATTCCGGAAGGGACGACCGTGACGCTGGCCGACGTGGTCGTGACGGTCGACGGCAATCCGCAAGGTTTCTGGATTCAGGAGCCGGTGACCAAGGACAAAGAATACACGCACGCTTACTCGGGCGTGTACGTGTTTCTCGATATTCCCGTCGACCAAAAGGTAACCGTCGGTCGCGGCGACGTGGTGACGGTGACCGGTGAGATCGACGAATACAACCGGATGACGGAAATCAAAGTCGTCAGCGAAGACGACGTGACCGTCACCGGCTCGGGCGCGACGCTGCCGCCGTTCTACACGAACACCACCGATGTTTTCGGCGGGTGGGAAACGACCGACCCGGAGCCCTATGAAGGCGTGTTGGTCGAGGTGGAAGACGTCGAAGTGACGCTTAACGCGGGCAGCGGCGTGTATTGGATCGCTCAGAGCGCCAAACTCGATGACGGCAATGTGCGCGTCGACGACTGGTATTACGATCTGGCCGCCACGACGGGCGACGCCTACAACTACATTCGCGGCCCGTTGTATCAGGGCAGCGACAGTGGCGGCCATGTGAACTATCGCATTCAGCCGCGCGATGCGAGCGACGTGTCCTTTATTCCGGTTAAATGAACGATGAACGGCGCGGGCGATCCACGCGGTCGCCCGCGGTTTAGACAACGGAGGATTCCGTGAGACTGCACATCCGCGTTTGCTGGATCGGGTTGCTCGTGCTCTTGTTGGCCTCGACGGCGACGGCCGGCGAGTTCATGGACACCTGGCTGACCTTTGCGTTTTCCGACGACAACATCTTCGCCGACGCCGAAGACCGCAGTCCGCGCCCGGGCTTCCACTACACGGGCAACGAGGCGTTCTTCGACAATTACAACAGCGCCTACACCGGCTACGAAACGCTGGCGCACCTGGTGTTGTACAAGAAGATGCAAAGCTACTTCCGGCATCTCGAGATCGGAAGAGCGTCGTGTAGGGAAAGAGTGTAGATCTCGGTGG
>CALBTQ010000645.1 GCA_937967875.1 uncultured Pseudomonadota bacterium | reverse complement strand
CGTATTCGGTGACTGGAGTTCAGACGTGTGCTCTTCCGATCTGCCGCCGAGCACGGCTCCGGGCCGAATGCGGTTGTTGCGCCCCAGCTTCGTCCAACGATGCACGATGACGTTGGCCTGCAGCTCGGTTCCTTCGCCGATGGTCACGTCTTCTTCGACGATGCAAAACGGTCCGATTACGACACCTTCGCCCAACACGGCGTTCGGATGCACAATCGCGGATGGATGTATCGTAGCCACGGCTTTCTCTCCTTATTTAGTTTCCAGCGCGTCGACTCGTTTGCCGAGTCGCTGCAAATCTTTCAACGCTTGCGGAAGGTTTCTGATCGCCACCAATTCGCGTTTCCAGTCCATGTGATCCTTGCCGGGGATGCCGGCGATCACCTTGCCCGGTTCCACGTCGCGCATGACCGCCGCGCCCGCCGCGAGGATCGCTCCCGCGCCGATGCGCACGTGCGGCACCGCGCCGGCCCGCGCAGCCAGGATGCAGTCGTCGCCGACGACCACCGAGCCGGCCAGGCCCGTCTGCGACACCAGCAGGCAGCGCTTGCCAATCAGGCAGTTGTGCGCCACCTGCACCTGGTTGTCGATTTTGGCGCCCGCGCCGATCACCGTGCGGCCGAAGGTCGCGCGATCCACGCACGAGCACGCGCCGATTTCCACGTCGTCTTCGATCACGACGATGCCCCGTTGCGGGATCTTCACCTGGGTGTCGCCCATGCGCTCGTAGCCGTAGCCGTCCGCGCCGATCGACACGTTGTGGTGCAAAATCACCCGGTCGCCCAGCGTGCAGCGCGCGCCCACTTTCGCGCCCGGATGCAGCAGGCAGTTTTTTCCCACGCGCGCCTGCGCACCGACGTAGGTTTGCGGCATGAGCACGGTGCGCGCCCCGACCGTCGCGCCGGGACCGACCACGGCGTGCGCCATGACCGTCGCGGCGGGATCGACCTGAGCGTCGGCGGCCACCGAGGCGGCCGGATCGACGCCGGGCTGGTAATGCGGTTCGGGAAAGAACGCTTGCGCCAGTTGCAGCGCCGCCAGATAGGGATCGCCCACGACGATCTGCGGGGCGGTCAGTTCGGCGAATTCGCTTTTAACCAGCACCGCGGCCGGATCCTTGTCGGCCAGCAGGCGCAGGTATTTTTCCTCGGTGATGAAGGTGACTTCGTCGGGCCGGACGGCGTCGACCTGGGCCACGCCGTTGATGTCGCGGTCGGAGTCGCCGACCACGCGGCCGCCGACGATGCTGGCAATCGATTGCAGATCCAAACCGGTCTCCTCTCCTCGCGCGTAACGCCCCCGCGACCGGCCGGTCCCTCCCTTCGGCCGGCGCCGCTTACTGCGCGTTCATCTGGCGAATGACTTTGTCGGTCAGGTCGACGGACGAGGAGCCGTACAACACCACGCCGCCTTCGGTCATCACGTCGTCGACTTTAAGCAGAACGACGTCGTAGCCTTCGGCGGAGGCGATCTTCGCGGTGATCGTTTTGATCTGGGCGATCAACGCCTTGAACAGTTCTAGTTTGTACTGTTCTACTTCCATGGCCGACTGCTGATAGACCTGCTGGTACTCGCCCATCAGCTTGTTGAGTTCCTCGTATTTTTCGCGCTTGGCTTCGTCGCTGAGCGCCGAGGCGGTCTTTTGCACTTCGTCGCGCAGGGTGATGACCTTGAGCTCGGCCTTTTTCACCTTGATCTTCAGTTCGTCGGTGCGGGTGGCCATTTTCTGGTTGATGTCCTTGCCCATTTTGGTCAGTTCCAGCACCTTTTGCAGGTCGACGAAGCCGACTTTCCCGGCCAGCGCCGGACCCGCCGTCAACGCGACGATCAAACCGACGATCACCGCCAGCATCAGTTTACGCATATTTGAACGCTCCTTTCCTTACCCCTTAGAAGAAGGTCCCGATACCGAATTCGAAGACCTGTTTGTCCTCGCCTTCCTGACGATACAGCGGGAAGCCCCATTCGAACCGCAACGGTCCGATCGGGCTGATCCAGCGGATGCCGAATCCCCAGCTTTGGCGAAGTTCGCGCAGATTATACCAATCTTCTTCGATGAACGCATTGCCCGCGTCGTAAAACAACAAGCCCTTGAGGCCGAGCTGTTTGACGATCGGAATCAGCAGTTCGACGTTGCCCTGTAAGTATTTGTTGCCGCCGATCACGCTTTCCACCTCGGCCATGGTCGAGGTCGGATCCTGGTAGTTGTAGGGGATGAAGCTGGTTTCGGTCGGTCCCAGGCTGCGTGAGTAGAAGCCGCGCACGCTGTTGAGGCCGCCCAGGAAGTAGCGTTCGGTGATCGGCAGCCGGCCCGGATCGAGGTTGTCGGCGTAGCCGGCCTCGCCGTTGACCATCAAGGAAATGCCCCAGTAGACGGGGAAATAGCGGCGGGCCATGACCGTGTACTTGAGGAAGTTCAGGTCGCCGCCGAAGTTCTCGCTGGCCCATTCGGTCGAGGCCGAGACCTTGGCGCCCTCGGTCGGATCGAAGGGATGATTGACCGTGTCGCGCTGCAAGGTGAAGCGCGTGCTGGTGGTGATCTTCTGGCCTTCCTGCAAGGTGAGGAACAACGCCGCGCGGTTGTCGACGTCGGTGATTTCCACCTGCTGGTACTGATAACCCAGGTGCGCCTCGACGTCCCAGTACAGCGGCCGGCCGAAGCTGACGTAAGCGCCGCGGTCCTTGCGCTGGAACGAGAAGTAATCGCGCTCGGTGTTGTTGAGGGTCGTGCCGAAGATCCACCGCGAATCGAACAGGTACGGCTCGCGGAACTGCAACTGGAAGTTCTTGCGGTACGCGCCGACCTCGGCCATCAACGAGAGTTTCCAGCCGTAGCCGAACAGGTTGTTGTGGCTGACCTGCGCGGTGCCGAAGAAGTTTTCCAGGCTCGAGAAGCCCACGCCGATGATGAAGTTGCCCTGCATCCGCTCTTTAACTTCGATGTCCACGATCACCAAATCGTCCGCGCCGCCGCGCCGCCACTTGATCGCCACTTCGTCGAAGTAGCCCATGCGCATCAGGCGTTCCTTCGACTGGCGGATGCCCGGACCGGAGAACAGGTCGCCCTCGCGGATGTACAACTCGCGGCGCACGACCTTGTCGCGCGTGCGGTCGTTGCCGACGATCTCGATGCGCTCGATGTAGGCCAGCTTACCCTTGTTGATGTTGAATTTGATCTTCACCCGGCGCGTTTCCGGATCGGGCGTAACGTCGGGCTCGACTTCGGCGAAGGCGTAGCCGACGTCGGTGTAGCGGTTTTTCAATTCGTTCAGCGACTGCTCGAACTTGCCGCGCGAGAAGACCTCGCCCACCTCGATGGTGAGCAGCTTCATCAGGTCTTCCTTTTTAAAGAGCAGGTCGCCGTCGATGTCGATGCTTTCGATGAAGTACTGCGGTCCCTCGTTGACCGACACGGAAATGTACATCCAGCGCTTGTCGGCGCTGAGGGTGACGACCGGGCGGCCGATCTGCACGAAGTAGCCATGGTTGGCGTAGAACATGCGCAGCATCTGCAGGTCCTGCGCGAACA
>CALBTQ010000644.1 GCA_937967875.1 uncultured Pseudomonadota bacterium | reverse complement strand
CATTGCAGTCCGGCGCGCACGGCGACGCCGTATTTTTCGCTGAGCAAAAACGCCATGTCCGAAGGCGCGAGGGGGCTGGTAAAACCCAGCGTCGCGGTCGCCGGTCCCGGCGCGTCGCCGACGATCGTCACGCCCTTGAGCGCGCGCAGGCGGTCGATCATCCGTGTGCGCAACTCGGCCTCGTAGCGCGCCGCAACCTCGACCGTTTCCTCCAGCAGATACTGCACGCCGGCCAGCAATCCGGCCGCGCCGTGCGTGTTGGGCGTGCCGGCTTCGAGGCGGTCGGGCAGAAAATCGGGCATGTCCTCTTTGTCCGACGCCGAGCCCGTGCCGCCCAGCAGCAGCGGCTCGATGCGGTCGGCCCCGCGTTAGCTAAGCCGCAGCGCGCCGGTGCCCGTCGGTCCCAGCAACCCCTTGTGCCCGGTCAGGCACAACGCGTCGATGCGCATCGCGTCCATGTCCAGCGGCAGCAGCCCGCCGCCCTGCGCCGCGTCGACGATGAAGATGATTTCCCGCCGCGCGCAGATTTCGCCGATCGCCGCCAGATCCTGCGCCAGCCCGTGCACGTTCGAGGCCTGCAGCGTGATCAACACGTCGGCCTTGGTTCGGGCGAGAAACGCGTCCAGCGCGGCCGGATCGATGCGCCCGAACGCGTCGCCCGGCGCCTGCGCCGTCGTCCAGCCGTGCCGTTGCGCCAGGTGCGTCAGCGGCCGCATGACCGCGTTGTGTTCCAGCGGACCGTGGACGATCGTCGCGCCCGGCCGCGCCAGACCGCTCAACGCGAGGTTGATCGCCTCGGTCGCGTTTTTGGTCAGCACCACCCGGTCGTCGGCCCCGCCGCACAGTTCGGCCAGCGCCTCGCGCAGCTCGAACAGCAGGCGCGAACCGGCCTGCGCCCGCTCATGGGCGCTGCGTCCGGCGGTGCCGCCCACGCCCCGCACGTAAGCGTCCAGCGCTTCGTAGACTTGCACCGGTTTGGGGAAAGAGGTGGCGGCGTTGTCGAAATAAAGCCGGCCGTCGTCCATCGGCTATGGCTCCACCAGGTGACCGGCGTCCATCATCGCCGAGGCGATGTCGTACATGTTGCCCGCGCGGCCGACCTTCAGGTCGTTCATGTGTCCCAGGTAATCCAGGCAAGTGCCGCAACTGATGATCTCGCAGCCCAGCGTTTCCAGCTCGCGGCAATACTCGATCACCTGCCGATCGAAGCAGGGCAGCGTGACGCCCTCGTTGACGAACAAAACCTTCGCCGGCTTGGCGTCGACGTTCAGCAGCGTTTTGAAAAAAGCGCGGATCAGGATCGTCCCCAGATCGCCGGTGGCCGCGCCGAAGGTGGCACGCGTGCACAGCACTACCGGCGGTTGTTTTCCGGACGGGGCGGGCGACGATTCGGCCGCGGGCGCGGCGTTCGAATCGACCTCGATGACGATTTCCCACTCGCCGTCTTTTTCGGTTTCCTGAAAATGAAAGCCCTTCGTCGCGGCGAATTTGGCCAGGTTGTCGCGGGTGACGCGCGAGTCGATGGCGACGCTCACCGCCGGCTCGCCCTCGTCGACCATCGCTTTTTTCACGCGCACGATCGGCTCGGGGCAGGCCAATCCCTTCAAATCCATTTTTTTCATTATTGGTCTTTCACTTCGATGCCGCCATCCAATTCCAGATAATGCTCCAGGGGAATGTTCACGTTCTGCGGCATGCGTTGCGTGGTTTGCCCGATGATCTGCACCGGCACTTCCAACAGCGCATTTTTATGGCTCGTGGATTCATCGGCCTTGTCGGTGTAAGTCACCTTGACGCCGAGCTTGATCACGTTTTTTCCTTTGGGTGCGGCGCGGTCGACGGCGCAGTTGATGATCATCGGAAACGAAGGCGTCTTCATATCGATCTTTTTTTCCAGGAACGTGAATCCCGGCATCGCCGGCGTATACACCGTGACCGGCGATTCACCGCTCAGATACACATAGCGCGGATGATAGACCGTCAACTCGATCAGAATATGGTCGCCCGCCGCCACCTGCGGCAGGCCGATGCCGGTGTCTTCCTCGGCCGCCTCGGGTTTGGGCTCCATCGTCTCCTCACCGGCCACTTCCGTCTTGCTTTTGCAGGCCACGGCGAAGAGCAAAAAAATCGCCAGACAAACGATTAGGGTGTTTCGCATTTCGTTTTCTTCTCCCCACAAGCCAACGTCAAGAATTGCCGAATGATGCGCCCCGTCGCGCCCCAGATGATTTTGTCGCGCCAATGGTAGTACGGCACCAGCGCTGACTTCCCTTCGTAATGCATTTCCGTTTCCTGGTAAATCCCCGGATCCGCCAGTTCCGCGACCGGCGCCAGGAAAAGCTCCGCGATCTCCGCCTCGCTCAACACGAAATTATACGGATACGGCAGCGTGCCGACAAACGGGGACACCACGTAGCCCGTCGGCGTCCAGATGTCGTCCAAGCGGCCGATCAAGCGCACGTCCTGCGGTTGCACGCCGATCTCCTCGTGCGTTTCGCGCAGGGCGCACTCGGCCAGCGTTTCGCCTTCGTCCAGCCGCCCGCCGGGAAAGCTGATCTGTCCCTTGTGATGCTCGACGCTGTCGGTGCGCTGGGTGAACAGCAGGTGCGCGCGCCCCTCGTGATGCACCACCGGCACCAGCACCGCCGACGGCTTGAAGCCGTCGATGTCCAACCGGTGCGGCCGATGCCCGTTGAGCGTCGATTGCAATTGTTCCAAGTCCAGCATTGGTCCGATCGTTCCTTTCGCGGCGGCGTCACGGCCCCGCGTTTACTCGTTTTCCCCGCCGTCGGCCGGCAGCGCCTCTTCGGTGTCGGCGGGATCCGGCTCGACTTCGTCCTCGTGCAGAATCTCCTCCGACGTTGCGGGCGTCGCATCCTCCACCAGCCAGAACACCACGCGCGCCGCCGGTCGGCCGTCGACCTGAATTTCCATCGTGTGCAGGCCCAACGCGTCGCCTTCGCTCATCGTCCAGTTCGCGCGGGCGATCCAGTCGTCGCGCACCTTCAGGTCGTTGGGCACGGTGGCGACGCGCCGATCCGAGCTGACCAGGTGCCGCCGTTCCAGCTCGCCCCAGTCCTGCGGCGCCGTGGGCAGCGCCAGGCGTTCGATGATCCGCACGTAGTTGCGATGCGGCTCCTTGAGCTTCATCCGCCAGCCGAACCGCCGCCCCGGCCGGAAGGGAATCTTGCGCGTTTCGATCCAGTTGGACACGTACGGCTCGTCTTCCCAATAACCGACCAGCACGACCTCGACGAAGTCGGCGATCATCGGTGCGGGCACGCCGGGCGCCGGCGTCGGCGCCGTTTCCTCCGTCTCCATTTTCTTTACGGTCGAAAGACAGGCGCACAACATCGTCGCCAGCGTCAACATCAACAACCATCGGAAACCGCGGTTCATTCGCCTCCGTCCTTTGCGCGTCGGTCCGTTACCATAACACAGTCCGAGCCGTGTTTCAGCCGCCGGCAGATCGGAAGAGCACACGTCTGAACTCCAGTCACCGAATACGA
>CALBTQ010000643.1 GCA_937967875.1 uncultured Pseudomonadota bacterium | reverse complement strand
CACCGAGATCTACACTCTTTCCCTACACGACGCTCTTCCGATCTCATCCCCGGCGGCGAATGGGGCAGCATGCTGTTCGTTTTGCTCATCAGCGTGCCGCTGTATGTCTGCGCGGTGGAATCCACGCCGATCGCGGCGATCCTGATTCTCAAGGGGCTCTCGCCGGGCGCCGCGCTGGTTTTCCTGCTGGCGGGACCGGCGACCAATCTGGCCACGATGATTCTGATCAACAAGACCTTCGGCCGGCGCTTTTTGCGCCTTTACCTGCTTTCGATTTTCCTGGTGTCGATCGGCGCGGGCTTGTTGCTGAACGCGTTTTTGCGTTCGTTCAAGCTGGAGGTGGTCAGCCGGATTTCCCCCGAACAGAGTTTCGGCGTGTGGACGATCGTCGCCATCTTTTCGGCCATCGCCCTGCTGGTGCTGCTGGGATTCAGTTTCTATCGGTTGGATTGGAAAGCGAAAAAGGAAAGCGCGCTGGGTTTCAGCGGACGCTTGCTGGCCTTTTTGGGCCTGCTGCTGCCGGAAAAACCGGCCGTCAAAGAGAAGGCCCGGCCGCTGACCCGGCTCAATCGCCGTCGGCTGACGATCGCGGCCATCGCCCTGGCGTTGGCGGGATGGCTGCTTTCGGGCGTGTATACCGTGCCGCCCGGCAGCGCCGGTTACCGCCTGACGCTGGGCAAGCTGGTCGCGGCCGACGTGCCGCCCGGGCTGCATTATTGTCTGCCGCGTCCGCTGGGCAAGGTTTATCAATACCGCACCGGCGAGTTGCGCAAGACCGACCTCGGCTTTTTCACCGACCTGTCCATGCTGGCCAAGTGGAAAACGTCGCAAGTTTCCTTCGACGCGGTGGGCTGGCACAGTTTCTTTACAACCATGACTTCCAATCCGGACGATTCGATCTACCTGATGGGCGACGAAAACCAGTTGGAAGTGAAGTTCGCGGTTCACTACCGCATCGCCGACCCCACGGCCTTCTTTTTCGATTACGCCAAAAACAAGGACCTGGTTTCGCTGACGGTGGAAAGCGTGGCCCGGGAAATTCTGGCCGGCCTGATGATCGACCTCACGCTGGCGGACCAGCGCGGCAAGATCACGCCCGCGCTCAAGGAACGCTCGCAGGCGTTGCTGGACCGCTACGGAATCGGCGTGCAAATTCTGGACATCTACCTGGTCGATCTGCACCCGCCGGTGGAGGCGGTGTCGGCGTTCCGCGACGTGGCCAGCGCCATGGAGGATCGCCAGACCCGCATTCACCGCGCCTACGAGGATCGCGCGGCCGCCCTGCCCGCCGCACGCGGCAATGCGGCCAAGGCCGTCGCCGGCGCCCAGGCCGACGCCTTCGCGGCCCAGGCCGACAACGAGGGCAAGGCGGAAAGTTTCCGCACGCGGGCGAAAGCGTATTCGCAAAACAATCAGGGCACTCGCTACCGCATGTACCTGGAAACGATGGAAGCGGTGCTGCCCAATATCGATAAAATCATCGCTCCGCCGCAGGCGTTGCGGGACGGCCGGACCCGGCTGTGGAACGATCCGCTCAACGCCGACGCGGTCAAGACCGGAGAATAGACATGAAACGCTGGCATAAATTGATGATCATTACGGCGCTGCTGATCGCGCTGGCCTGGTTGAGCACGGCGATCTTCATCGTGCAGGCGACGGAAAAGGCGATCCTCACCCGTTTCTCGCGGCCGCTGCCGACCGTTTTTCAGCCCGGACCGCATTTCAAGCTGCCCTGGCCCGTCGACAGCGTGATTCGTTTCGATCAACGGCTGCTGGTGTTCAACTTCAACAGCGCCACCGAATTTCTCACGCAGGACAAGAAGAACATCCTGATCAACAGTTTCGCCGTCTGGAAGATCGACGACCAGCACAAGTTCCTGGCCACCGTCCGCAACCGGGAAGGAGCGGAGGCGCGCTTGCTGGATATCATCACGGCCGCGGTGGGCGAGGTCGTCGGCCGGTATGCGCTAACCGCGTTCATCAATCCCGACGGCGACCAGGTGCGTCTGGCCGAAATCAACCAGCACATTACCGGCGCCTGCACCGGCGTGGCCCGGGAAAATTACGGATTGAACATCATCGACGTGCGGATCAACTCGTTCAATTTCCCGCCGCAGAACCGGGCGAGCGTAATCAAGCGGATGCAGGCCGAACGCGACCGGATCGCCACCCAGTACCGCG
>CALBTQ010000642.1 GCA_937967875.1 uncultured Pseudomonadota bacterium | reverse complement strand
ATACTGGATAGCGTACCGTATTCTGTGACTGGAGTTCATACGTGAGCGCTTCCGATCTACTCGCTGCACATATCATCGGCAACAAATGAACAATCACCTTCTTACCAACATTCTTCTTCACACCCATCTGGACGAGATGGGAGCCTCGCATCTCTCAGACCAAGAACATTCGCGCCCAAGAGCACGTTTTGTCGCCAACTTTCACTTCCATCTTGAAAATCTTGAATATTCGATAGAATTTGTTTGACCAAGTTCCAACTGGCGGTGTCATCGCCGTAAACCGGAATTCGACCCACATACACATCAGGATCAAGATCCAGGTGACCACTAACGAAATTGGTGCAAGTGCCGTCGAGGAAATCTCCACATTGCTCGCCCGGATAATTGTCGTTATCGGCATTCCAGTTCATATTTGAAGCCGTGCTTAAGTCCGAATAATAATGATCTGTATAATAACTATCGCCGCCTGACCCCATCGGCCAAACCTTTAATGCAGGAACGAAAATATCATTAACCGCTTCAAGCATTATTGGGTGACCGATGAGTAATACATAACCCAACTGCCAAGTAGTGTATTTCGATTTAATGAAGTTTTTAATTTTTTGATGACGTCCGCTTCCCGTTTGGAAATTGTACCCAAGCCAAAAATGGCCCTGGCAATCGGTCGCCAGATTTTCATGAACAATATAAGTCGGACGGTTTTGAGTCCATTGATATTGGCAATAATTTAAAATGCCGACGATGCCCGTTGCTGTATTAGCGTAAATATCACTTGTTGTAACAATAAGAAGGCTTCCGTAATTGATCACTGCATCTTTGCCTTCTTCCGGCGCTTCTACGTTATAAATATCCTCGACTTGCTCAAAGTTGTCCAGCGTCGCCGCCATGACATCTTCCATCACATGATCGTCAAGCATGGTGGCCAATTGCGGATCGGTGGAATAGGTCAGCGTGGCCGAAAGACGCTTGATGGCGCGCACCTGTTTGCGCACATGATTGTAACGCACCGGGTTAACGGCGACCTTGGCGATGTTCCATTTTCGGCGATCGGCCAGACCGATGAAGCGCAGCGGATCCTCCGGATAAAAGCGGTCGACGCCGTAAACGCGCATATCCATGCCGTCGGCAAAATATTCCGGCTCGGGCATGGGCTCGTCGCCGATCGGCAACGGCGAGGGCGATATCGGCTCGTCAACGACATAATCAACGTATTCAACATCGTTAATTTGAATTTTTATCGAGTCGCGCACCACATCGGGCGGCACGGCCAATTGCAGCATGCGCGTGGGCACCTTCGGCTTGCCCGGCTCCGAGAGCGTGTTGAAATCCTCCGCCTCGATCAGGCAATCGTCCTCCTTCGAACAGACCAACTCAAAGGAAACTTCGTTGACGAGAATGTCGAGTTCGTTCTCCGTGGTGGAAAAAACAAACGGCGAATCGACGGACGATTCCTCGACAAAACCGGCCATAATCAATGCGGATAACGAAAAAAG
>CALBTQ010000641.1 GCA_937967875.1 uncultured Pseudomonadota bacterium | reverse complement strand
TCGTATTCGGTGACTGGAGTTCAGACGTGTGCTCTTCCGATCTGGCGCGGTCATCCCCTGCTGCAAGGCCGATAAAATGCCGCTGGGCAACCTCCACCGACAGCGCTTTCTGGATTTATGGACCGACGAGCCGTACCGCGAATTTCGCGCCAAGGCGCTCACGCTGTCCAAGCGCGATAAATTCTTCGCGCCGATCGGCTGCCTGATCGCCTGCGACAACCTCGGCCAGAACGTGCAAACGCGGGAGCACCTGGAAACGTTGACCGCCGACGAACGCGCGGCGCTACGCAACGTCGAGAAAAAAGGCTTCGGCGAACTTTAATCGATGATCGGACGCGGCGACGAGGGCGGGTAGCGGTGCCACAGGCCATGGATCATTCCGATGCCGTAGGCGATCGGGTTGCCCGCCAGAATCACGAAAGCCATCGACCACAAGTGACGCTTGCCCTGCCGCGCGCATAAACGCCATGCCAGCAGCGCCGTCGTCGCCAGGTACAGCGGCAGCGGCAACGCCAGCAACGGCAGCCACGGGCCCAGCACGATCGCGGCCAGCGCCAAGGGAATCAACGGCGGCGCCGCGTACTTCAACCGGAAATGATCGGGGTGCTTCTTGATGATCTGCGTGCGCCCGCGTCCGTAAACGTACACGTTGCGGAACCACGAGCGCAGATCGGGCCGCATTTTATGCTCGACCTGTGCGCCGGCCAGAAACACGATGCGGTAACCCAGGCGCGTCAGGCGGTGGTTCAATTCCGGGTCCTCGCTGACCATGCGAAATGCATTGTCGAAACCGCCCGCGGCCAGCACGATCTGCCGGTCGTAGCAGATGTTGAGCGTCGGGATGTGCTCGACCACGCGGTCCGCCTCGTGGAGCATCCCCTGCGCACTGCCGTGGCTGCCCCAGAAGCTGTTGAGCGTTACGCCCAGCGCTGCGAGAAAACGGCTGCCCGCCGCGACCGGTATGTTGCCGCCGCCCACCGCCACTGTCTTTTCATCGAGCGCGCGATGACGGTCGAATCCCTCAACCAGCGTTTGCAGCCAGGTCGGCGGACAGATCACGTCCGCGTCGGTGAAGACGATCAACTCGGTGTGCGCCTCGCGCAGCGCCGCGTTGCGCGCCGGGGCGATGCCGGGCGTGGGCTCGACGGCCAGGCGCAGATTGTCCAAGCGTTGCCTCCACTCGCGCACCAGCGCGCGCGTGCCGTCGTTGCTGCCGTTGTCGACGACCAGAATCTCGAAACGTTCGCGCGGATAGGTCTGCGCCGCGAGACTGTTGAGCGTATCGGGCAGATTGCGCGTCTCGTTGTAGGCGATGATCGCCACCGTCACGCGCTTCATCGGCCGCTCCCCCGCAACAGATAGCGCAGGTACGCCAGTAGGCCGCGCACGCTGCGCCAGCCTTCCGCCGGCTGCCGGATCGCCTGCACGAGCTTTTTGAAAATGTACCGCGGCCGAAAATGGAAGCGACGATACGCGCGCTCGCAAAACGCCCACTGCGTCGCCGCCGACAGACCCGGCTGATCGATCACCGCCGCATGGCCGCCCGCCGGCGTCAGCCACTGCCGCCACTCGCGCGTGCGCAAAAAACCGCTCTGCTCGGCCCAGGCGAACGCTTCGGTGCCCGGATAGGGAAACACCGGATAAAACTGCGCGGAGTCGGGTTCGAGTTTGATCGCGTAGGCCAGCGTGCGCTCCATCGACGCGGTCGTCTCGCCGGGAAAACCGACCATGAAACAGCCGTGCACCAGCAATCCCGCACGGCGCGCATCGGCCATGAATTGCTGCGCGCGATCGAGCGTGATGCCCTTGCGCATCGCAGCCAGCGATTTTTCGTCGGCCGCCTCGAAGCCCACCGCGCAACTGCGCAAACCCGCGCGCACCAGGGCGTCGATCGTCTCGGCCCGCGTGTTCACGCGCAGGTTGGCGAAAAACGGCAGCGCGATGCCGCGTTGCCTTTTCAGTTCGGCGAAGCGCACGGCGCGCTGTTCGTCGGCGGTGAAGGTGTCGTCCTCGAACACGATCTCGCGCACCGTCGGCATATTTTTCGCGATCCACTCGACCTCGCCGATCAAATGTTCGGGGCTGCGGGCGCGATAGCGGCGGCCGTGCATCACCTGCGGGTACAGGCAGAAAAAGCAGTTGTTCGGGCAGCCGCGGCCGGAGATGAGCATCACCATCGGATGATTGGCGAGGCTGAAATTGTACGCGGCGAGCGGTAGAAAATCGCGGTACACCGGCGCGATCCACGGCAGATCGTCGAGGTTCTCCACCGGCGCGCGCGGCGTAGTGCGGCGCACTTGTCGATCATCGACCAGCGCCAGACCGTCGACCGCATCCAGCGACGCACCGCCCGCCAGCGCCTGCGCCAGAGCCAACGCGGTCAAGTCGTATTCGCCGACCAGCGCACCGTCGAGCCCCGCGTTGCGCAATGTCTCTTCCGGCAGGGCGCTCACGTGGGTGCCGACGAAAAAAACGCGCGTCTCCGGCGCGGCGTGTTTCACCGCGCGGGCGAAGGCAACGTCGGCATCGATCGAGGGCGTGGACGTTTCGACCAGCACCAGGGTCGGCGCGAAATCGATCGTCCTGCTTACCGCCGTCGCGCGCTCGATCCCCTCGGCCACCGCGTCGAGCAACTGCACGGCGAATCCGTTTTCGCGCAACAGCGCCGCCGCATGCGCCAGCCAATAGGGGTAATACAGCACGTTGCTTTTAATGACGCCGGGGCTGCGCTGCGCCCGGCTGAAGCGCGGGAAATACGGGGCGTTGACGAGCGAAACGCGCATCGGCTCAGCCGTAGATCTTTTCCCGATCGTGGTTGGGATCGGGTTCGGTGGTCTCGGTGGTCAGCATGGTGGTCAGCATGCGTTGCAGAATAGCGAACATCGACAGCACAACCGACAGCAAAAACATCGCGCCCGCCAGCGCGACCTGCGACCAGTGCCGATAAATGTGGCCGCTGCGCAGATACTGCCAGGCCGGCCGAGCGAGGACGATCAACGCGATCACCAGCAGCCCGCCGGCGAACAAGAGCATCGCGTCCGATTGCGTCAGCCGCCGCACGGCGCGGTAGAACGAGCGGTGCGGCCGAATCCACGGGCTTTTCATTTCGACGACGCGCTCGGCGATCATCCCCACGCTGAACACGAACAGGCCGGCGAAACTGAGCACGATGATCGCCAGCACGCGGTAGATCATGCCGTCGTCGACGAGGCCGGTCGTCCAGTAATCGCGCAGCAGGCCGATCGACAGGTAGATCATCGGCAGCAGCATCGCCAGGCCCAGCGAACCGAAAATGCGGAACGGCCGATAGGTGATGGCGATTTCGAGGATGATCTTCAAAAAGCGCATGCCGTCGCGCACGGCCGACAGCTTCGACGCACCGACGCGCTCGGAATACTTCATCGCCACTTCGCCGATGGTGATGTCGGGGTCGAGCACCGCGCGGCAGCTCATCGCCGGGGTGAAGTGCAGGCCGTCGGGCAGCGGGTACAGCCGATCGAGGGCGTCGCGGCGCACCACGCGCATGCCGCTGGCCGAGTCGGAAATTTTCGTGCGTGCGATCAGGTTGATCATCCAGGCGAAGATGTGATTGCCCACGCGGCGCACGCGCGGCATTTCGCTGTCCGGGCCCATGCGCGAACCGAGCACGACGTCCAGTTCACCATCGAGCATCTTGTTGACCAGCGGGATGAACGTCAGCGGATCGCAGGTGCCGTCGGCGTCGAGGAAGCCGACCAACTCGGCGTCGGAATTGGCCCAGCCCAGCTTGATCGCCGCGCCGTAGCCGCGGTTTACGCGATAGGAAATCAGCTTGATGCGCGGCACGAAATGGCGCGCGATCTTCGCCGTGTCGTCCGACGAGCCGTCGGAGACCACGGTGATCTCCACCTCGTCGACCGGCGTTTGCTCGACGATCGCCGGGCGCGCGGCCAGGCACCGCTCGATGATCGCGCGGATCGCTTCCTCTTCATTGAGAGCCGGAATGACGATCAGCAGTTTCATCGCCGTGCCTCCTTTCCGGCCCGCTTAGTAACCGTAGCGGCTGCGCCGACGGCGCTTCTTTTTCTGCCCGCTTTCGGCGTAATAATAATAGTACGAATAGTAACCGTAATCGTACTTGTATCCCGACGAAATGTTGTTGGTGATGATGCCCATCAGGTTGGCTTTGACTTTTTCCAACAGATCCAGTGCGCGATTGACGCCCGAGGCGCGGCTGCGGCCCAGCTCGACGACCAGCAGCGTGGCGTCGACGACGACGCTCAAAATCGCCGCGTCGGTGACCGCGACGACCGGCGGACTATCGAGCAAAATCAGATCGAACTCGGTTTTAAACTGCTCGATCAGGTCCTTCATGCCCTGGCTGCCGACCATCTCGGTGGGGTTGGGCGGAATCGGCCCCGAGGGAATCATGTAAAGATTGGGAATCTTCGTTTCGCGCAACACGTCTTTCCACGACGATTCCTTCATCAGCACGTTAGTCAGGCCGGGATCGCGCTGCGTTTCGAAAATGTTGTGCACGTTGGGCTTGCGCAAGTCGCAGTCCAGCAGCAGCGTGCGCCGCCCGGTGTTGGCGAAGGTCAGCGCGAGGTTGGACACGATGGTCGATTTGCCTTCGCTCGGCCCGGCGCTGGTGATCAGCAGCGAGGTCAGTTGTTGGTCGGGGTCGGCGAAATGAATGTTCGTGCGCAACGTGCGGAACGCCTCGCTGATCGGGCTTTTCGGACTGTAGTGCGTAACCAGGTTGGCCGACACGGGGCGCGCGGCCTCGGGCTCCTTGCGGTAATCGGGGATGCGCGGAATGATGCCGTATACCGGCTTGCGGATCACCCGCTCCACTTCGTCGATCGACTTGAGCGAATCGTCGATGAACTCCAGGAAGAAGGCCATGCCCAACGCGAGCAGCAAACCGGCGACCATGCCCAGCAGCAGGTTGAGCCGCACGCGCGGTTTGATCGGCGACTTGGGCGTTACCGCCAGATCGATGATGCGGATGTTGCCGATGGTCGCGGCTTTGGCGATGCGCGCTTCCTCGTGCTTTTGCAGCAGGAAAGTGTAGATCTGGTTGGTCACTTCGCTGCTGCGCATCAGCCCGGCCAGCGCGCGCTCGGTGTCGGGCAGCGCGTTGATCTTCTCGTCGAAGCCGCCGATGACGTTGTGCAGCTTGTTCAACTGCGCCTGCAGCGAGGCGACGGTGTTTTTCAGCACGGTGCGGATCTGCGAGCCCAGCGCGTTGATCTCCTGGGTGAGCGCCTTGACCTCGGGCGCGTTCTCAGTCATGTCCGACAGCAGCGCGCCCTTCTGGCCTTTGAGCTCGGCCAGCTTGAGGCCCAGGCTCGCCAGCACGGTGTCCTCCGCCGAGGAAAGGCTGGGCAGCGACGCCTGCTCGATGCCCTCGTTATCGATCGCCGTGAGCATCGACTGGTATTGGTGTTTCTGAATTTCCAGTTGCGCTTTCTGCATCTCGAACTTGGCGGTCGACTCGATCAACGCGCCCGCCTCTTCCGAGAGCATCATGATGCCGTGGTCCTGCTTGAAGCGCTTGAGGTTGTCCTCGCTGGC
>CALBTQ010000640.1 GCA_937967875.1 uncultured Pseudomonadota bacterium | reverse complement strand
AGATCGTATTCGGTGACTGGAGTTCAGACGTGTGCTCTTCCGATCTTAACATTACTCGCCGACTGCTCACCTACGATCTGGACACATTTGAGCTTAAGCAAGTTTCCAAGCCGATTCGCCGCGGAAAAGGTCATGTCTCGATCGGCTATGCCCCTCCCAGCCAATCCATTATCGCCGTCTTTGAATATGGAGGATACACGGCCATTTTCCCGACTCCGGCCGAAAGTAAAAAATTATTTCAAGTATATCCCCGCAATCACTATATTTTTTACAATCCATTTCGGAACTCGTTTCTGCTCTCGTTTTGGGCGGGTGTGCCTTACTTCATGGAATACAACTTAGCTGAAGATACGTTGACCAAAATCGAGGCACAAAAATTCCAAATGGAATTCGAATTGGACACCAAGCGCGATTTAATCTATTTGTCGTTGCCGTTGCGAAAAGAATTGTATGCTTACGATGCGCGTACGATGAAATTGAAAAAGCGCATCCCCACTTTGCTGGGAGCGCGCCCAATGGCCTATGACGACTTACACGATTTGTTGATCGTCGGCAGCTTGATCACCGGCGAGGTGGAAATCATCGATCTGGAACACGACACAAGATTCAGAAAAAAAACGTTCGCATATTATCAACGCGATATCACCTTGGATAAAAAGCGGCGCCGGGCGTATATTAGCAGTGTTAATGGATTGTATTATCTTGATTACTGAGACGACGATCGAGTATTTCCAACGGCCCAAAGGCGACAGGATAAACAATGATTCACCTCGCCCCCATTCTGTTAAGCACCGTCGGTGTATTCAATGAAGATCCCGTATCGTTGCCGCCGATACTGGCGTTCGTACAGGTGCTCGGCTGGCTGGCGATCGGGATCAATATCCGTCCTTTATTTTCAACAGGCAAGCTCTATTCCTTTTGGGTGTTGTTTACCGGCGTAATGCTTGCCGGATCGGGTCTTTGCATCGTATTGGTCGAGCCGGATCGCACCTCGTTGATTGTCCTGGCGGTCATGTTGCCGTTCATGATCGGCGGTCTCCTCGCCGGCTATCTCGCCGGAGGAGAAGACACATCGCTCAAGTCGCCGGCCCGATCGACAATCACCAGTGACAAGCTCGATTGTCTGATTCTCAAATTCCGTCGCCATAAACTCATCTGGCGCGGATTCTTCCTCACACTGGTTTTGATCGGCTTCTACTGGACACTGATCATTCCCCTGGTATTGGCCCCGCTGGGCACCAAAGTGCCGGTGCGCGCCTGGACGATTATCGCCTTTTTCTCGGGCTTCATTTTCATCGGTCCGTATCTCTACACGATGATGACGCTGAAAAAAATTGTGGCGATGAGGGAAACAAGCATCGTGACGATCATTGAAAAGAAGAAAACACCTTTGGGAATCCCCTTTGCCGACGTTCAGGAAATAGCCTTCGACCGCGAAGAAATAAAGAAACGTTTTACAATGCGGGTGCGGCTGGTTTTGAAAAATCAAGGCGATATTCTCATCGACGAAGGCACCAATGGTCGCTATTTGTATCGTTTGGGGCAACGCCTCGCCGATATTCTGGCTGTACCATTTCGCGATTTACAACAATAGAATCATCAATATTCCAAAAATAATTATCTATATCGACTTGCCTACTCCTTGACTTCAGGCAATTTAGCAACAACTTTATAACGATAAAAAAATATGCTTCGAATCAAGCGTAAAACGAAGCAAGTAAATTAACCGGATCAGAAAAAGAGCAGTAAAGGGAACCACATGAAATCAATAGAGAAATTATTTTTAGCCGTCGCCATGGTCATGATCGTTGCCGGCAGCGCCTGGGCTACAAACGGCATGGAAACGACGGCCACGGGCAGTCGCGCCGCCGGTATGGGCGGCGTCGATCTGGGCATCGCCACCGACACGACGGCGATCAACACCAACCCGGCCGGTCTGACTCAATTGCTGGGGCATCGTATCGACTTCGGCGCAGGCTTGCTGATTCCCTCCCTCCATTTCAAAAACGATCTCAATGACGAGGATGGCGCGACCCAGATTTTCCCCCTGCCTGTACTCTCCTATGCCTATCGCTTCCAGAGCGTACCGCTGGCCACCGGCATCGGCTTTTTCGCCCAGGGCGGTATGGGCGCCGATTTTGAATTGGAGAACCCGATCCTGGGCAAGGATATCGAATACTCCTCTAACATCGCGTTGATGCGCATCGCCCCGGCGATTGCCTATCAACCGCACCCGATGATCTCCATCGGCGCGTCGGTCAATGTGGCCTACAGTCAGTTGCGATTTAAAATGCCCTACGCGGTTTCCACCTCGATGCTCAAGGGCGTGGCCGATCCGTCATCGGGCATGACCTTCGGCGATATGTTCGGCGCCGGGACGAACGGCCTCGGGTACGACGAACTGGTCGCTTACACCGAGTTGGATCAGGTTTCAGCCTGGGGCTTCGGCGGCAAGATCGGCATCCTGCTCAAACCGCACGACATGATTTCCATCGGTTTGGCTTACACGACGAAAACGCAGTTCACCTTTAACGGCACGGTGAAAATGTTCATGGAAGATCAGTTCAACGACGCCTTCGCCCGCATGGTGCAGGGTGCGATGCAGCAGGGCCTGCCGGCCGACCAGGCCGAAGCGGCGGTGATGCAGCAGTTGGGGCAGTTGGGCATCGATCCGTCCCAGGGCGTGCAGACCGAGTACGACGCGGAAATCAAATTCGCCTGGCCGCAGAAAGCCGGTCTGGGCATCGGCCTGACGCCGACTGAAAACCTGCTGTTTGGCTTGGACGTCACCTGGATCAACTGGGCCGACACGATGGACGAATTCAAGATGACGCTCACCAACAGCGACAATCCCAACATCAACCGCTTGATCGGCGACGATGAGATCGAAGCGGCGCTGCCGCTGGATTGGGAAGATCAGATCGTTGTGGCCGTCGGCGGGCAGTACCAGATCATCCCCCATCTCTGGGGCCGCCTCGGTTATAACTTCGGCAAGAATCCGGTGCCCGACGACACCGTCTTCCCGATCTTCCCGGCCATCGTGGAACATCACGCCACGGCCGGCGTGGGCTATCGCTACAAATTCTTCGAAGTCAACGCCGCCTACGAGCAGGCTTTCTCCAAGACGATGGAAGCCGCCAACAACCACAAGGTCGGCAACGAATACGACGGCAGCGAATCGACGCTCGGCGAAAGTACTGTGCACCTGATGACTTCGTTCATGTTCTAAAACGCCGATAAACAAAGGGCCGCGTTGGACGATTCCGCGCGGCCTTCGTTTATCGATTGCAGACGACGGCGTAGCCGGCCGCGGCCAGCACGGCGGTGAAGCGGGCGATTGCCTCCAGATCGGAAGAGCACACGTCTGAACCCCAGTCACCGAATACGACCTCGTATGC
>CALBTQ010000639.1 GCA_937967875.1 uncultured Pseudomonadota bacterium | reverse complement strand
AGTCGGTGGTGGTCTCGTTGGCTTAATAGATCGTCGCCGATTGCGTGCTCACGCCGCCGCTGAGTTCCTCGATCGTCTGAATCACGTCTTGCTTGTTGTAGATGTAGGGCGAGTAAATCGATTCGTAATAGTCGATGATGTTCGCACAAATCTCCGCCCATTCCTGCGCGAACTCGGTGGTTCCCTGATGGACGTAGGTGGTTGTCGGTTTGCCCGTCAGCGTGTCGTGACTGAACGTCGCGTAATCGGCGTAAGCCATGCCGAAGTAGGTGGCGTCGAAGTTGCTGACGAAATGATGCTCGTCCTGATCGCCCACCGCGGTGGTGTCGACGTAGTCGGCGGTGGTGACGGCGGTCATGCCCGCCGGCGTACGAATGTCGATGTCGATCGGACCGCCGGAGTACAGGTCTTCATAGGAATAGGCCGCCTTCATGGGCATCCAGTCGACGCCGGTGAAAAAGACGACGTCGCTGGTTACGGCGCAGAACGTCATGCCCCAGAACGGGTCCGGATCGCAGCCGGGATCGCCCGCGTTGTTGACGATCACGGTTTGCTGGTCGCCCGTGTTCAAGGGTACGGGCAGATCGACCGAGAGCACCTGGTACGTGTCGTCGAAATCCCAGGTCAGCGGACAGGCCGCGCCGTCGGTGACGGAAAACGCCGTCAGTTTCAACACGGAGAATTCAGCCGTGTCGACGCCGTCTTCGGTCGCACGGATCGTCAAGACGGTGACCGTGTCGATCGTGCCGGCCGCTTCGTCGGCATCGAACGTCACGTGCGTCTCGACCACCTCGATCGGATTGATCGCTTTGCCCGCGCGGTCGATCATCCGGGCGATTTTCCGATAGCGCAGCTGCGAGGCCAGCACTTCGGCGCGCATAGCGTCGACCAAGACGGCCGCCTGCTTTTGCGCTTGCACCTTGGCCGCCATTTGGCGTTCGAAGGCTGACGGCGAAGCCCACGCGGTCGTCGCCAGGACCAGCAGCATTGCCAGACTCAAGAAAAATTTGAGTTTGTTCATGAAAAACGTCTCCAGTGCATTGCGGTCGCGGGTTCCGAGCTTGGCATCAAGCATAGGCACGATTGGGGAAATCGTCAAATTGAATCGTTCACCACAGTGGCTGGAAAAATTTGAGCAGCTCTGCGCGCAACCAGCGAATTTCGGCATACGTGCCGTTGCGGACGATGCGCCTCTTCTTCGAGCCGAGCATGAGAAACAAACCTTTAACCGGTTGGTTGTTGACGCGTCCGGCAAAGGCGATTTCGACGTCATCGACCTGCGACACCGGAAATGTTTTCTTGCGGCCGATGCCGAACACCGTCTTTTTATGGGTGAAGGTGTCGCCGAGGATGGCGATTTCCTCGCGGCCGTACCAGGACCACAGCAGCAGCGTCAACAGGCCCAAACCGACGGCATCGTGAAAAATGCCGAACACGAGCATCATCCATTCACCCTGCACAATGCCGATGATGTTCCACATAACCATGAAGGAGCACCAGATGAACACGAAAAAGGAAAGGAAGACGTCGCCGGGTTTGAAGCCGCGCGGCGGTATGCGCAGGATCAACGTGTCGGGCTGATTTTCCAATTCGATGCGCGAGGTAGGCGGGCGGACCGGCTCGGCGTTTTCGTCGACATCCTCTTCTTCGTCTTTTTTAAAGAATTGTTTGCTGATCGTTTTAACCAGTTTGTAGGAGACGCCGAACAACTCCTCGTTTTCGGAGAAAATCAACTCATCGCCGCACTTATCGCAGGTCACTTTGTCGGCGACGATATCCTCCGGTCGGATTTTCAGCGGTTCGCCGCAACGACGGCAGAATATTTCTTTCGGCATATGATCACACCTCTTCCTTTGCCCAAGTCATCGGTCGATTCGCTCCGCAAGTCAATATGTTCTTGACGATTCACCGGATTTAATGGGTTACTTTTAAAAAATAAATTTTCGTCTAAAAAAACATGCCGGTACATCTGGACGAAGCCGCAAATTTATCAATGGAATGATCGACGTTTCGAAATAGCAACCGAACGGGGAAACAGATGGTGCGGGATATCCTCGATAAAGCTCTGCACGGGGCGGAGCTGTTTCCCGAGGAAGTCGGCGAGTTGATGAATGCGCCGTTGTCGTCGCCGGAAGCCGAGCAAATCCGCAATACGGCTTACCTGAAGAGCGTCAGCGCCGGCGAAGAAACGGCGGAAATTCATTTGCGAATCGAGCTTGACGCTTCGCCTTGCCTCACCAATTGTCGCTTTTGTCCCTTCGCCACCGAACACAACCTGATCAAAAAGCGTTCGGAATTGTCGCTGAAGAAGGCGGTTGCGCAGGCGGTGCAGGGCGTCACGGAGGGCGCGAACGCCTTGGTGTTGGTGTGCACCGGTGCGTATCCGTTCGCCCAGTTTGTCGAAGCGGCGACGGAGATTCGCGATCATACGCCGCGCGGCACCGTGTTGATCGCACACATGGGCGATTTGTCGAAGAAGCAGGCGCAGGATCTGCGGCGGGCCGGTTTTCTGGGTTTTTACCATGCCATCCGCCTGCGTGAAGGACGCGACACGGATATCAGCATCGATCGTCGCCGGGCGACGTTGCGTTACGCGGAAGACGCCGGCCTGCTGTTGGGCACCGGCGTGGAGCCGGTCGGCGACGAGCATACGGCCGACGAGCTGGTCGAACGCACGATGTGGACCAACATCATCAACCCGGTATACAGCGGGGCGGTGGCGCGGCTCAATCCACCGGGGAGCGAATTTGCCAAACGCGGAGCCGTCAGCGAAGCGCGCCTGTGTCATCTGCTGGCGGTGATTCGCCTGGCGCTGAACTACGACGTGCCCGGCCTGTACACCGACGCTCCATCGCTCAACCGTTGCCGCGCCGGGGCCAACTTGCTCTGGGCCGAACCGGACGGACATACGCCGACCATGCGCCGGATGTTCGGCGCGCACCGGAATCGCACCATTGCCGATTGCCGGCGCGTGTTGACCAAAGCGGGGTGGAAACTATTGGAAGGTCCATCGCGGATATTCCACCACGTGGAGAGCTGATTACTCGATCGGTTCGACGACCACCGCCGTACCGTACGCCAGCAACTCGGCCGCGCCGGCGGCGATGGCGCTGGTGGTGAAGCGGATGTTGATCACGGCGTTGGCGCCCATTTCCTGCGCTTGTTGTTTCATGCGATCCAACGACTGCTCGCGCGATTCCGCGATCATCTTGGTGTACTCGGTGATCTCACCGCCGATCAGCATGCGGAAGACGGCCAGGATATCGCGGCCGACGTGACGGGCGCGGATCGTGTTGCCCATCGCCAGACCGCAGTGGGAGACGATTTTATAGCCGGTGACGGATTCGGTATTGCTCAGAATCATCGCAGAACCCCTTTGTATTTGTCGGATTTATACGTGCTCAAGCGGTGGCGGACGACGCCGACCGCGAGAATGATCAACGCCAGTATTAGTAGAATCAGGCCGATGCGCATCGGCCAGACGATTTCCGGATTGAGCAGAACGTCGCGGATCGCATAGAACAATGCTGAGGCCAGCACCAATGCACCGCCCAGCGACAGCAGAATCCAAGCGATGCCGCGTTCCAGCCGCGCATAGACCGACGTTTCGAAAACGTCGAGCTTGCGGTCGTGATCGCCGGAGAAGTTCATGTTTGCCAACTCCTTTCCCCAGGTCCGCCAGCGCTCCAGGTCGGCGCGACAGGCGGCGCAATCGGCCAGGTGCCGTTCCAGCTCGCCGGCCTGTGCGGCGGGCAATTCGCCGTCGAGATAGCGGGACAGATTTTCTTTCGCTTCGCTACATTTCATGATCTTGCGCCAATCGTTGTCGCGCGGCGTGCAGGCGCGAGGCGACCGTATTGACCGAAACGCCCAGCACGGCGGCGATTTGCTCGTAATTAAACCCTTCCTGGTGACGCAGCACCATCACCTCGCGCAGCTTGGGCGGCAGGGCGAACAGGCGACGCCAGAGTTCGGCGGCGCGCGCGGCGGCTTCCGGATCGTCGCAGTGGTCGGGCAGACCGGCGATCAATTCCTCCGCCCCAGCTTTGCGCCGGCGCCAGGTCGTGCGCCGCAGCATCCGCACCGTGTTGCGCAAAATGCCGACGAACCAGGGCCAGAATTGCCGGCCGTCCTCATAGCGCCGCGCGCGAGTGAACACCTTGACGAACGCCTCCTGCGCGCAATCCATCGCTTCGTCGTGGTCGCCGGTCAATTGCAGCGCCAGGCGATAGGCATGCGTTTTATGGCGGTTCATCAACATCGTGAATGCCTCGCGATCCTGCGCGGTTTTGATGCGTTCCATCAAGGTTTCGTCGGCGATGTGCTGCATTCGTCCTTTCCACACTTCATAAACACTATGCCGGGGGAAGAGTGTTTCTTTAAAAATTTATCGCAAGCGGAGGATTTTTAAACAAGCGTCCGCCGCGAGAGTGATTAAGGTGAGGGATAAAAGGAGTCTTGCCGTGAAAACGATTATCAATCCGTTGATCGAACAATATATGGAAACGTTGCGGACCGTCGCCGACGACAATCTGCGGGCGATGGAGCAGCGGGCGGTCGCCGAGGATTTTCCCATCGTCGGACCGGAGGTCGGCATGCTGCTGTACCTCTTGGCTAAAATCGGCGGCGCGCGGCGGGTGTCGGAATTGGGTTCGGGCTACGGCTATTCGGCCTATTGGTTCGCGTTGGCGCTGCCTGCCGGCGGGCAGGTGATCGCCACCGATCTTGATCCGAACAACAAACAGTATGCCGAGAAGGCGTTTGCACGCGCCGGAATGAGCGACAAACTCCGCTTCATCCTCGGCAACGGCCTGGAGGTCATCGACCGCCTCGACGGCCCCTTCGACATCATTTTCAACGACGTCGACAAAGAAGATTATCCGGTAACGATCGACAAGGCCGCCGCCAAGCTACGATCCGGCGGATTGTTCATCACCGACAACACGCTGTGGTACGCCAAGGTCGCCGAAGTCCCGCCGCCGGACGAAACCACCGCCGCCGTGCAACGCTTCAACCGGTTGCTGGCGGAGCATCCGGACTTTGAGGCGCAGATCCTGCCGCTGCGCGACGGACTGACCGTCGCCGTGCGCAAATAGCGTTTCAGCGTTGACCGGTCGCGTGACGCGGGCGAAGATATTCGCGCCAAAACCGGGGAGCGATATGGTCGCGCCGCATGTTCTGCTCGTTAATCCGCTGATTCACGATTTCGCCGCCTACGACGTCTGGGCCAAGCCCCTGGGGCTCCTCTC
>CALBTQ010000638.1 GCA_937967875.1 uncultured Pseudomonadota bacterium | reverse complement strand
CCACCGAGATCTACACTCTTTCCCTACACGACGCTCTTCCGATCTGAACGGAAAATCAATGCTTTTTCTCCAACCGCTCAAATTCATTGGCATAAAAGGGGAAAGATGAGTAAAATAAAACTTTTAGTAAGGAGGGACAACGCCTTTGGAGCACCAGGAGCCGGCGACCGGCCATAGCTTTTTGGATAAACCGTTCGGCATGTGGCTGTTGCGTCATCGTCGTCCTTTGGTCATTTTCAGTCAATTGACCTTGGTGGTGTGCTCCTACATCCTTTCGTTTTTGTTGCGTTTCGAATTCGACCTTTCGGTGCACGACAACTGGCCGCTGCACACGCTGCTGAAAACCCTGCCGTTGATTTTGCTGCTGCGCCTGGGCTCGTTTTACCTGTGGGATCTCAACCGCGGCTGGTGGCGCTATGTGTCCATGAACGATCTGATGGACATCATCAAGGCCGTGGTCAGCAGTTCGCTGGTGTTCATTACTCTCGTGATGTTCGTGTTTCGCGCCGACTATCCCCGATCGGTGTTTTTGATCGACACCTTCATCTGCATCACTTTCCTGGGCGGGATCCGCTTTCTCATCCGCGCCTTCCGCGAATGGTCGCGCCTGCCGCCGCGTGGCTCGACCCGCAGCGTGTTGATCTACGGCGCACGGGAGATCGGCGTGGAAATCCTGCGTGAGATCCGCGCCAACGCGCACCTGCGGATGAACGTTGTGGGCTTCATCGACGATTACCTGCCCAAGAAGGGATCGAAGATTCACGGCGTGCCCGTGTTGGGCGGGCGCGATGACTTGGCGCGGCTGCTGCAACGCTACAGCATCGACGAGGTGATCATCACCACGCCCTCGATCAAGGCCAAGGAACTGGGCGAGCTGATCGAGCGCTTCCAGAGCTCAGACGTGCGCTTCCGCATGGTGCCGGCGATGAGCGACATCCTGGGCGGCAAGGTGAGCATCAAACAGTTGCGCGACGTGGACGTCGAGGACCTGCTGGGCCGGCAGGAAGTCAGCCTGGATATGAAGATGATCCGCGAAGCCTTCACCGGGCGGCGCATTTTGATCACCGGTGCGGGCGGATCGATCGGCAGCGAAATCGCCCGCCAGTGCGCGCGGCTGTTCCCCTCGCGACTGGTGCTGCTGGACCGCAACGAAAACAGTATGTTTTTCATTCACTGGGAGTTGAGCAAAAACTTCCAGACCATTCCCATCGTGCCGGTGGTCGGCGACGCCGGCGACCCGGTGCTGATCGAACAGGTTTTGGGCAGCGAACACCCCGACATCATTTTACACGCCGCCGCCTACAAGCATGTGCCGCTGATGGAGTCCAACGCCGTGGCCGCCGTGCTCAACAACGTGCGCGCGACCAAGGTGCTCGCGGCCGCCGCCGCCCGGCACGAGGTCGACAAGTTCGTGCTCATCTCGACCGACAAGGCCGTACGTCCGCAAAACGTGATGGGCCGCACCAAGCGTCTGGCCGAATGGGTGACGCTCGGTCATGCCCGCGAACAGGGGAAAACCAAGTTTCTCGCCGTGCGTTTCGGCAACGTGCTGGCCAGCCAGGGCAGCGTGATCCCGCTGTTTCGGCGGCAGATCGCCGCGGGCGGCCCGGTAACGATCACCCATCCGGAGATGATGCGCTACTTCATGACCATCCCCGAAGCGGTGCAGTTGGTCATGCAGGCCGCCGCCATGGGGCAGGGCGGCGAGATTTTCGTGCTGGAAATGGGCGAGCAGATCCGCATTCTCGATCTGGCGCGCAACCTGATTTTACTCTCGGGCTTCGAGCCCGAACGTGACGTCGAAATCGTGTTCACCGGTCTGCGTCCCGGCGAGAAACTGCGCGAGGAGCTGTGGGACGACGCCGAGGGTATCGGCCCGACCGCGCACAAAAAAATCCATGAAGTGCGCAAGGTTCGCGAGGTTGGCCCTGAATTTCATGACGAACTGGATAAGCTGATCCGCACCGCCCAACAGGGGCTGGAAGAGCCGACCCGGCAGGCGCTGACCACTTTGGCCGGGGCTGACGGCGGCGGAGGCGATCGCGGGAAAAATACAAAGCCAGTTGACGAAAAATGATCGCGCGTGTCAGGATGTGTCCGATTCGCAGGCCGATTGGAGTATTTATGAGATACCTGGTGACGATACTCTTGCTGCTCTCGGTGGTGCTGTGCGCGCCGCTTGCCGCTATTGCGCAAGAGGAACCGGAACCGGCCGAGCAGGAAGACCTGACCGAAAAGAAGCCGGAACCGAAACCGAAAGTCAACAACCTGCCGTTCAACATCTACGGCCTGTCGGGATTGATGATCACGTCCTCGACGCGCACGCTCAATCCCGGCGAATTCGAAGTCGGCCTCGGCGGCATGATGGAGGAAAGCTCGACGCCCTCCTACTATCGCCGCGAAGTGTCGTTCCTGGGCGCCGTCGGCATCCCCGGCGGTCTTGAATTCGGCCTGCGCGTACCCTACGTGATGACCGACCTGCTGGTCACCGCGCGCTACAACAACCTGGGCGTGCTGGTGCGCGACTACGAAACCGACGAAGTCAGCGACATCGGCACTGTCGAGGGCATGTTCAAGTGGGGCATGATCAAGCAGTACAACTTCCTGCCCGCCTTCGCTCTGGGCGTCGGCGGCATGCTGCCGACCGGCGATTACGATCGCGGCACCGGCGAAGTGAAGAACTACGGCTTGAAGGTTATGCTGGCCATGGGCCTGGAAATCAACGACCTGTCCTTCACCGATTACGCCTTTGCCATCATGGCCGACGGCGTGTTCGTGCTGCGCGATCCGTGGATCGACGATCAGGAATACGAAGAGAAATCCGGCATGGTGCACGCGGGCATGATCTTCCCGCTGCATCCGCGCAACTTCCTCGAGCTGATGACCGAGTACGAAGGCGTTCTCATGCGCGGCACGACCAACGACGAAGACACCAACTCGGTGATCGGCAGTCTGCGTTTCGTGACCAATCACTTCAACGTGTCGGCCGGCGCCAGCTACAACTTCAAGGAAGACAAAGACTACGACGATACGCTGCGCTATCTGGCGACGTTTTCCTACACCTATTTCTAAACTCGTCCGTCCAAACGACCGATGCACCACCTGATGCGGCGCTTTCGCAATGCGCCGCGTTGGGTTATTCTCTGCACCAATGATTTCCGGGAGCATGCAGTGAGTTCGATCGGCGTAGCGCAAATCGTGCACAGTCTGGAAGTGGGCGGAATGGAACGCGTGGTCAGCCACCTGGCCACCGGATTGGCGGCACCATTCAAACCGATGGTCGTGTGTCTGACGGTCAAAGGCCATTTCGCGCCGATGCTCGAAGAGGCGGGCATCGAAGTGGTTGCGTTGAACAAACAGCCGGGCAAGGACCTGCGCCTGCCCGGGCGTCTGGCGAAAATTTTCCGCGAGCGCAATATTCAAATCGTGCACGCGCACAACAGCGGTCCGTTGTTCACCGGCACGCTGGCCGCGAAGCTCAGCGGCGCGAGGGTGATCGTCGTGACCGATCACAGCCGCAAGTTCCCCGAGCGCTCCAGCGTCAAGGCCGCCGAGTGGGTGTTGGTGCGCCTGCTGAACCAGGTGATCAGCGTCAGCGACGACAACCGGCAGGATCTGATCGAAAAAATGGGCTGGCCGGAAAACAAAATCATTGTTATTCCCAACGGGGTGGCGCGCGTGCCGCAGGTCGATCCGGAGCAGGCGGATGCGTTGCGCGCCGAGTTCGGTCTCGATGCGGCGATGCCGACGATCCTGACCGTGGCGCGGCTGGAAAAGCAAAAAAATCTGGGCGTGCTCATCGAGGCGTTGGGCCGCTTGCGCGATCGCGACGTGCCCGGGCGCTTGTTGATCGCCGGCGAGGGCAGCGAGCGGCCGGTGCTCGAGGCGAAGGTGCGCGAGCTGGACCTGGCCGACCGCGTGCGGCTGCCCGGCTGGCGGTTGGATTCGCTGTCGCTGTATCGCATCGCCGATCTGTTCGCCCTTTCCTCCGATTGGGAAGGGCTGCCCATGTCCATGCTCGAAGCGATGAGCGCCGCGCTGCCGGTGGTGGCCACGGCGGTCGGCGACGTGCCCAAGGCGCTGGTCGAGGAAAAAACCGGCCGCCTCGCGCCGCCGCAAAATCCGGCCGCGCTGGCCGACGCGCTGGTCGATTTACTGCAGGATGCGAACCTGCGCCGCTCGTTCGGCCAAGCCGGCTACGAGCTATGGCATGACCGTTTTTCCGACGAGCACATGGTGCAACGTTACGCGCAATTGTATTCGAGGTTTTTGTGAGCGGAAGCCGATTGGCGAAAAACGGTGCGATCCTCATCGGCGCAGAAATTCTGCGTCGCGCGCTGTCGTTCGTCGTCGCCATCCTCATCGCCCGCTCGCTGATCGTCGACGATTTCGGCCGTTTCGGCGTGGCCATGGCCTTGATGGGCATCTTTTCGGTCGTCGCCGGCTTCGGCCTCAACCCGCTGATCACCCGCTTGATCGCGGCCGATCCGGAGGGCGGTGAACGACGCATCGCCACGGCGCTGGGTTTGAAAATCGTCTTCGGCCTAGGCGCCGCCGTGCTGATGATTCTCTGCGCCGCGTTGTTGCGCTACCCGGCCGAGACGTTCATGGCCGTGACCGTCGCCGCGTTCATCTTGCCGGCGCAGGCGCTGGAGGATATCGCCGTCGCCTTGTTCGACGGGCGCCAGCGCATGAAATATTCCGTGGCGATCACCTTGGTCAAAGCATTGCTGCTGCTGTCGTTGGTCGTATGGGTTTCCTTCGTTCAACACGGCCTTGCCGGCGTGATGATGGCTTACCTCGTCGCGAGTTGGCTGACGGCCGTGTTCGCCTTATTGTTGGTCAAGCGTGTCGAAAGCGGACTGACGCTGCGCCCGCGTTTCACCGGTTCGCGCGCGTTGCTTGCCGAAGCCTTTCCCTTTCTGCTCATCGGTCTGGCCTGGATGATCGCCTTTCGCATCGACACCGTGATGCTCGAACGCATGACCGACGAACGCACCGTCGGCCTCTACCGCGCCGGATACGCGTTTTTCGAAATATTGCTGGCCTTGCCGATTCTGATGACGCGCGCGCTGTTTCCCGCCTTGGCGGCGGGCATGGCCCGCGGCGGCGATTCCTGGCGCGAGTTGCTTTCCTCGTCGTTGCGCGCCTCGTTGCACCTGGCGTTGCCGCTGGCCATCGGTTGCGCGATGCTTGGCGCGCGGTTCGTGCCGTGGATCTACGGCGCGAAATACACCGATGGCGGGCCGGTGGCGGCGTTGCTCGGCGGCTTTCTCTGGGTCTGGTTCGGCTCGATGACCTTTGGCTGGGCGTTGACCGCCGCCGGGCAATTGAAAACGGTGCTCGTCGGCAATGTGGCGTCCATGACGGTCAACATCGTCGCCAACCTCGTGTTGATTCCCCGCCACGGCGCGATGGGCGCGGCCGTCGCCACGGTGCTCGGCGAAGTCGTTTTGTTGACCTTCCTTGCGGTGATGATGCAGCGCAAACTTGGCGGCTTGTCGATGCGGCTGGCGCCCTGGCGCGCGTTGCCGGCCGGATTGTTGTTGGCCGTGGCGCTTTGGTTTTTGGGCGAATACAATCTGCTTATGGTGGTCATTACCGGCGAAGTCGTTTACCTGCTGGGCGCCTGGTTTTGCGGCGCTTTCAACCACAACGAGCGCCAGATGGTCGTGCGCCTCCTGACCGGAAAGGGCGGCCGGGCATGATGGCGTTGTTCGAACTTTTTTGGCGCCGACTCGGAAAATTCGCGCCGTTCGTATTAATCGTCATCGGTTGCGGCCTGATCGGTTTGGTGTTGTTGAAGGTCGATCCGTTGTTTATCATCGCCGGTCTGCTGGCGGTCTTCGTCGCCGGGGCGGTGCTGTCCAAGCCGTTTTACGGCGTGTTGCTCTATTTGTTCCTGCTCTATGTACGTCCGGGCGATCTGCTGCCGCAACTCGAGCCGCTGCGCCTGACGCTCTTGGGCGTGGCGTTGCTGACCGCCGCGTTTTTATTGCAGGTGCTGGTCTACCGCGTGGTCAAGCCGATCGTCACCACGCCGATGATCTTCATGGGACTGGTGCTGCTCGCCATCCTCGTGTCGATGCCCGGCAGTTTTTACAAATCGCTGACCATGACGCGTTTCACCGACACGTTGCGTGTCGTGTTCATGACCTACCTCATCGTGCACATGGTGGAATCCGCGACGCGTTTGCGCGCCTTCATGACGACGCTGATTTTGATTTTCATCGTCTTGTCGACGGCGTTGGTCATTCGCTTTTTCGCCATGCCCGATACCCGTGTGGACAACGGCGGCTCGGGCGGAATTATCGGCGGATTTCTGGGCGACGGCAACGATTTCGCATTGGCGCAGAACGTCATTTTGCCCTGGACGATCATGTTCATTTCGCTGGCGCGCAGCCGTATCTGGCGGATGATTTTGCTGTACGGCGTGTTGGTCGGCATTGTCGCGGTGGCCGTCACTTATTCGCGCGGCGGCCTGCTGGGCATGATCGCGTTGATCCTCGCGCTGTATGTCGTGTGGGTGCTGCGCTCGCGTAACTATGTATTGGGCGTTTCGCTGGCGATAGTGGCCGTTTTTTTGGTCATCATCGGCGTGCTGGCCTTTGCGCCCGATGAGTTCGTCGACCGCATCACCAGCATCAAGGATTACGACGAGGATGAAAGCGCGCTGGGCCGTCTGGACGCCTGGGGCGCGGGCGTGCGCATGTTCGCGGACCATCCGTTTTTCGGTGTCGGCGCGGGCGCGTTTTCGGTCGCCTACGGCATACAATACAAGCCGCCCACCGCTATCGCCGCCAACTGGCGCGAGGCGCACAGCGTGTATTTTCAGGTGCTCGGCGAGATGGGCATGGCGGGCATTTTCACCGTCTTCGGCCTGGCGGTGGTGCTGTTTCTATCGATGAGGCGTTTGCGCTTCATTCATTTGGACGAACGCCGCGACGATGAACTTTTTCATGCTTCGCGCGCGGCGGTCATCGGCAGCCTGGTCGGTTGGGCGGTCAGCGGCGCGTTTTTATCGGTCGCCTATTATCCGCATCTGTACGTGTTGGTGATGGTCACGACCTGCCTGGAGCGCATGGCCCGATATTCGCGGCTGGAATTGCCGATCCTCGAAGAAGAGGTAGAGGAGATCTGATGCGCGTGCGCGAATGGACCGCGGCCGATACGGCGCCTTGGACGCAATTCGTCGAGCGCAGCGCTTCGGCCACGCTGTTTCACGCCTTGCCGTGGCGCGAGGTCGTGGCGCGCACCTTCGGGCATCGACCGCTGTATCTGCTGGCCGAAGACGA
>CALBTQ010000637.1 GCA_937967875.1 uncultured Pseudomonadota bacterium | reverse complement strand
CTGTACTCGTTCTCCATAACGCCCAATCGGTGGCCGGTCCGGGAGACCGTCACCGAAGGCATGTTTTCCGGCACCGCCGGGACCGTCGACGGCGCGGGCGTACGTCACGTGGTCGCGCATAGGCCCGACAACGACCTGTACCATTTCACCGACGCAAGCGGCGACTGGACATTCGAAAATCTCACGCCCGGCGAACTGGAAGGAACATCGGCGCGCCTGCGACACGACGACGCGAACGCGCTGCACCTCGCCTTTCGCCGCACCATCGACGGACAGAGACGAATTGTCTATGCCACCAATCGATCCGGCCCTTGGGTGGAAACCGTGGTCAATCCCGACCTGCCGATCGTCTCCGATTTTCACCTGGACGTGACCGCGGACGGCACGGCCGCAATCGCATACATCTCTTCCAGCAGTCTTTATTTCGCCACCAATGCGAGCGGTGCGTGGGTTACCGAATCGGTTTTCTCGCAAGCGGGTTACTTTCTTGAAAATGCCTGCCTGGCCCTGGACGGCGCGGGGCATGCGCACCTCGCCTTCCGCGTCGCCGACTACGACGACATGACCGGCATTCACTACGCCACCAACGCGAACGGAACCTGGGAAGACGAAATCGTCTTTCTGCTTTCCAGCGAAGATGCGACGCTGAGCGACCCGACGCTGGTTTTGGATTCCGTCGGCGCGCCCCACGTCCACTATTTGTATAATTCAGGTTATTTGACTCACAATTCCACCTATTACGCCGCGCGATCGGAACCGGGAGAATGGTCGCAGATTTGGGTGACCTCGGGCACCGCGACCTATTTGAAGGCCGCCATCGACGCCGACGACGAGTCTCATCTGCTCTATTGCGAATATTCCGGCTCATTGATGTATCACTCGGGCCTGCCCGATCCGTGGCCGGACGCCTGGCTGACCCTGCACGACGGCACCGCTTATTCGGCCTGGACGCCGACGGCGATCAATCCGCCGACCGATCGAGCGCACCTCGTCTACCAAAGCACCTCGAATTTCTACGTGTACCATGTGGACAAAGAGAGCGGCGCCTGGCAGACCGAATCGATCGCCTACGCCGGCGTCGGCGGTTACGACCCGGAGATCGCGCCGGATCCGGCGGGGCATGTGCACGTCGTCTACAACGATTGGTACGAGGACCACATCGTTTACGCCACCAACCAAAGCGGCGCGTGGCAGCTTACAATAATCGATGAAACCTACAACATGTTTCTGAATCCGGCGATCGCGCTGGACGCGGACGGCTTCGTGCACATCGTTTACACATGCCGGGAAATGGACGAACACCTCCGCTACGCCACCAATCGCGGCGGAAAATGGCAGGTGGAAAACATCGCCTCCGATTATTATCCATCCTACATCATGCCCCGGATCGCCGTGAGCGCCGACATGACGATTTTCGTTTCCTATCACCATGGGGGAGATCTTTACCTGACCGAAAAAGCGGCGCACGCGGATCGGTGGCAAACGGCCATGGTCGCCGCGGACGCCGATTCATACGTCAACCTCCTGCAAGCGGATCACGCCGGCCGGCCGCATCTGGCCTACAAGACCGCCGATCCGACCAATGACGAATCGATCGTCAATTACGCCTATCGCGATGCCGGCCAGTGGATCGCCGAAACCATCGGCGTCCCGGGCGATTTTCTGACCTCGATGATTCTGGATGCGCAGGATTTCGCGCACCTGACCTATGTCGCCACGGACGGTCAGTTGCGCTACACAACCAACATGACCGGCGAATGGACCGAGGCGATCTTGGATCCCTTCGGCCCCAACCGCGTCTTTTCCGCCATCGACGGTCACGAGCTGATTCATGCGTTTTATACGAACGACAGCGCGCTCTGGCACACCGTCTTTCCCCGCGGGTATACGAATATGAGGTGATGCAATGAATCGTCATCTTTTTTCGGTTTGCCTTTTGAGCCTGTTGCTGACGGTTGCCGTCGCCTGCCCACCCGACGACGATGACGACAACGACGACGCCACGCCGGTCGATGACGACGCGATTGACGATGATGAGTTCGATGACGATGCAAGCGATGATGATACGACCGACGACGATACGGCCGACGACGACACAACCGATGACGACACCATCGATGATGATACGGTCGACGACGACACAACCGATGACGACACCGCCGATGACGACACCGCCGATGACGACACCGTCGATGACGACACAAGCGACGATGACACCGCCGATGACGACACCGCCGATGACGACTCCGGCGATGACGACTCCGGCGATGACGACACCATCGATGACGACACCGGCGATGACGACACCGGCGATGACGATATTGTCGTGGAGGAAACCGAGTACATTTTCGGCGGCGTGGCCTGGCCCTTCGATCTGGCCGGTTCCGACGAAGGCCCGATGTACGCATCCGCTCAGGTCGGCGGCCGGCCTTGCCTGTTCACGCTCGGCGACGAACTCGTCACCGAGTTGCTGCCTCCGACACTTAAACCCTTCGATGTTCAGGTCGACCCCTCGGGCAATGTGCACCTGCTGGCTACGGAACAGGGCTACAGCGAAGTCGAACATCTCTGGCGGGAAGACAATGTTTGGTACACGGAGTTCATTCCCGACAGCGCCTCCGGCAGCATAAGCGACATGGCGATCGATGACGCCGGTCACATTCATCTGTGTCAGGCCGGCTACGACACCTATTACGTCACCAACGCTTCAGGTCAATGGGTCCGCCATTACATCCACAGTTCCTGGCTGGAGCCCACGGCGTTTTGCCGGATCTTCGTCGCTCCGGACGGCGCGGCGCATCTGACCTATGAGGACACCTGGTACGATTGGCAGGGGCGTCCGTTCCATAATCTGTTCTGGACGACCAACCACGGCGGCCAGTGGCATTCGCGGCAAATGACCGACGTCGGCGTGTTGCAATACGGCTTCATGTCCTTTGACGATCAGGGCGGCGCCGACCTGGTGTACGCCACGAACGACGGCCTGATGTACGGGTACTGGGACGGCGATTCCTGGTCGCTGGAAACCGTGCCGGACGTGACGACGGATTACTACGGCATCTGGCGGTTCGCGGGCAAGCCGACGATCCTTCTCCAGGACCCCTCCACCAGAACGATGCTCACCGCCGCCCGCGAAGGCGACGGTTGGTCGATCGCCGACCTGGGCGTCGTCACCGGCCACAGCTTCGAAGCCGTGCCCACCGCGGCCGGACAATGGCGCTTCCTGTACCGGACCATTCCCGAATACAAGCTGCGTTATCTGAGCAACCTGACCGGCGCCTGGGTCGACGAGATGATTTTCGCGGGGCCGTTTGTCGACGGTCCGATATCTTACGGCGTCGACGACCAAGGTCGCCGTTTTCTGCTGACCGGCACCTACGACGGTTGGCGGCGGGCCGTTCGCGATGACGACGACTGGCTGATCGAAGAGTTCGACATCGGCGTCGAGTCGTTGACCAACGCCCAGGTCATGACCGACAACCAGGGCGTTACGCATCTGGTCGGCAACAGCGGAGCGTCCATCGTCTACGCCGACAACCGCGAGGGCGTCTGGCAAAGCGAAATCGTGACCGACGCCGATTGGCAAAGCCATGCGTTCAATTTGCGCCCCGACGGCGAACCGGTGATCGTCTATCGTTACGACAACCGCTTCCGATTCCTCGAACGCACCGCCGACGGCTGGACGATCGAAGAACTGCCCACCACCGACGCGGCCAAAACCTGGACCTACGGCATCGCCGGCAACGCGGACGGCGACGTGTTCATCTGCTACGAGGTTTCCTATCAGGACATCATTCGTTGCGCCCGCCGGATCGAGGGGCAATGGACCGTCGAGACGATCGACGAGTCGGCGGATACGGTCGTCGGCACGCGAGCCATGGCGATCGATGCCGACGGCGCGCCGCACTATATTTATTCCGCTTACGAGAGCAAGTATCCGCGCAGCCTGCGCCTGGCCGTTTTCCGCGACGACGCCTGGGAGATAACCGACCTCGCCGATAAATACTTCTACGAGGCCGAACTGGTCATCGACGACGACGGCGTGCATCATCTTGTCGCCTATCACAGCACGTCAAACGAATCGCTCGTGTACGGCACCGACGCCGACGACGTCTGGCGGTTCCGCACAGTGGCGACCTCGGTCAACCTTCATTTGACGACCAAACCCGAATTGCTCGCCGACGGCAGCGTACAATTGGCGTTTCGTCGCGGTTCCGCTTTGTGGCGCGCGGTGGTCACGCCGCCGCTGGAGCGATAGGGAGGTGTTCGATGCGTTCGGTTGTTTTCGCGTTTCTAATGATGGTGTTGGCGTCGGCGACGCTCGCCTGCCCGCCCGACGATGACGACGACAACGACGACGCCACGCCGGCCGACGACGATGACGACGATGACGCGACGCCCGACGACGACACAGTCGACGACGACACCACCGACGACGACACCATCGACGACGACACAGTCGATGACGATACCGGCGATGACGACACCATCGATGATGATAGCGTCGATGACGACACCACCGACGACGACACCATCGATGACGATACAACCGATGACGATACAATTCCCGACGACGATACAATCGACGACGACACAATCGATGACGACACAATCGATGACGATACGATCGATGACGACACCACCGACGACGACACAATCGATGACGATACGATCGATGACGACAGCGTCGACGACGACATCGTGATGATCGAAGGCGACGTGGAGTACGTCGACGGCCCGCCGCCGGGAAACGACGCGGTCCGCATGAAGATCGACCACGAAGGCGTTATCTTTGTGCTGGCCCGGCAGGCGCGCGACTTATTCCTGTATGTCAACGCCGACGGCGAAACCTGGACCGTCCAGCACCTCGCCGGCTTCGCCGACGATCCCGACCTGGCGCTCGACAACACGGGGCACGTACATGTGGCTTTCAAATCGCTACGCAACAACGGTCTGACCTACGGCAACAACATTTCCGGCGAGTGGCAGTTCACGACGGTCGACGCCTCGGGCGACGTCGGCTCCCATGCCTCGCTCGCGCTGGACGCCGACGGCCGGCCGCGTATCGCCTACCGTGACGACGCCAACGGCGCGCTGAAGATCGCCGTCGGCACCGGCACCGGCTGGGCGGTCGAAAACGTCGACAAAAGCGGCAACGTCGGCAAGGACGCGGCGCTGCTGATCGACGCCCAAAACAAAATGCACGTCGTCTACCGCGATTCGGCCGCGCCGAGCGTGAAATACGCCACCGACGAATCCGGCGCGTGGACGATCGAAACGATCGCCGCGACGCCGGGCGACGGCGGTCAGTTATCGGCCGGCCTGCTCAGCGACGGCTCGATCGTCGCCGGTTGGTATTACGCCTACAACGAAGCCATGCGGATCGTCACCAACCAGGGCGGCGCCTGGACCTTCCTCAACAACGACGAGGAAACCGAATATACCTACGGCGGCATTTACAACTCGCTGGTCGTCGGCGCCAACGATTCGATCTTTATCGGCTATAGTTATTATTTTAATGGATACGACTACGAATCGTCGGCGATGGGGGTGACGACCTTCAACCATCCGCCCGTCGGCGGCGTCGAATCGTTCACCCGCTATTACAGCGCGGCCGACCATGTCTTCACCACCCTGGGCGACAACAACGACGTGGCGATCGATCCGGACGGGCGCCTGCACGCCGTCTACTACTACTCCAACCCGGAGTTCGGCCTGCGCCACGCCGTTTACGAAAACGACGATTGGCAACTGGAGTTCGTCGCCACCAACAACGCCGGCGCCGGCGCGCCTTCCATGGACCTCGGGCTCAACGACACCGTGCACGTCAGCTACGAAGGCATCAACTGGGGTTACGCGAATCTGATGTACGCCAACAACCAATCCGGCGCCTGGCATCCGGTGATGCAGTTCGAAGGCGACTACGAATATTATCTGCATGACATCACGCTGACGACCTACGAACTCAATTCCATCGCCGTCAGCCCGGCCGGCTCGTCCCGCATCGCCTTCCGATACCATTGGTACGATCGCGAAGGAAAAGGCGTCGATTACAACGAGCGCTTCATCTATCGTCTGCAGGTGGACTACACCTGGAACGACGAGGAAGGCTGCGGCTATCCGACCATCGCCGTCGACTCGAACGGCGACTACCTTGTCGCCTATTACCGTAATCCGACCACTTACAATCCCTGGGAGAGCGACGCCAAAGCGTCCGCCGTGCGCCTTTCCGGCGGATGCGGATCGTCGACCGTCATCGCCGACGACGGCTACCGCCTGACGGCCATCGACTTCGACGGCGACGATTTCGTCCACGTGATTTACCAGACCTACGAAGGCCTGCTGCGCCACGTGACCGACCGCAGCGGCGAGTGGGTCAGCGAAACGATCGCCGACCTCGGCAGCGCCGGCGAGCGCATCTCGCTGGTGGTCGACGGCGACGATTACCTGCACGTCAGCTTCGGCGGCGGCGTCACCGGCGATTCGCTGTACTACGCCACCGACGCCTCGGGCGAGTGGATCGTCGAAGCGGTCGACGCGCGTGCCGACACCGGCGATTATTCGTCGTTGGCCGTGCGCGCCGACGGCACGGTCTTTATCGCGTATTACGATCCCAACAGCGAGCGCCTGCGTCTGGCGAACGACGCTACCGGCGCCTGGACGTCGGTCGCGGTCGATCGCGGCGGCTCCTGGGTCACCCTCAAGCTGGACGATAACGACGACGCGCGCCTGGCCTATGTGTACGGCGGCGCGGTCTATTACGCCCGGCTGGAACTGCCGTAAACGCCCTTGCCCTTCACCGAGCTTGCGCTAAGATACCGGTGATTATCCCGCCCGAACATCGAGGAGGAACCGATGGCTGAAAAACCATTCGAGCCGTATGTGCCCGCATCCAAGAGCATCCCCGAATTGACCGCACAGGCGCTGATTTTGGGCATTTTGCTGTCCTTCATCATGTGCGCGGCGAACGTGTACATCGGCCTGTACGCGGGCATGACCGTCTCGGCGGCGATCCCCGCATCGGTTATTTCGATGGGCGTTTTGCGCGGTCTGCTCAAGCGCGGCACGATCCTGGAAAACAACATCGTGCACACCATCGCCAGTTCGGGCGAATCGCTGGCCGCCGGCATCATCTTCACCGTACCCGCCCTGGTGCTCTCGGGCGTCTGGGAAACCTTCAACTACTGGGAAACGACGCTCATCGCCATCGCCGGCGGCGTGTTGGGCGTGATGATGATGATTCCGCTGCGCCGCGCCTTGATCATCGAGGAAAAAGAACTGCGCTACCCCGAGGGCGTGGCCTGCGCCGAGGTGCTCAAGGCCGGCGACGTGGGCGGCACGCACCTGGGCGTAATTTTCGGCGCGCTGGGCGTGGGCGCGTTGTTCAAGGCCTTCGTCAAACTGACCGGCCTCGTCGCCGAAACGGCCGAGGGTGCGTTCCGCGCGGGCCGCACGGCGCTCTACGGCGGCGTCGAGGTCAGCGCGGCGCTGCTGGGCGTGGGTTACATCATCGGGCTGGACATCTCGCTGCTGGTTTTCCTCGGCGGCGCGATCGCCTGGGTCATCGCGATTCCCATTCTGGTCGCCACCGGCGGCGGCGTCCAAGGCAGCGCGTTGGACACCGTGTGGGACATCTGGAACAACCAGATCCGCTACCTGGGCATCGGCGCGATGGTCGTCGGCGGCGTCTGGTCGATCATCAAGGTGCGCAACGGCATCAAAAAGGGGTTGCAGAGCGCCTTCGCGGGCTTCAAGAAAACCGCGGGCGTCGACAACCTGCTGCGCACCGACCAGGACATTCGCGGCCGGCAGTTGTTGTCGCTGGCCGGCGTGGTTGTCGTGCTGACCTTCATCGTCTACTGGCTGATGCTCAGCCAGTCGGGCGTTTCGACCAACATGGCGCTGGGCACCTCGTTGCTCTCGACGGTGCTGATGTTCATCACCGCCTTCTTTTTCGTCGCCGTGGCCAGCTACATCGCCGGGCTGGTCGGCTCGTCCAACAACCCGGTGTCGGGCATGACCATCTGCACCGTGCTGATCACCGCCGCCGTGATGCTGCTGCTGGGCTACACCGGCAACGCGGGCATTCTGGCCACCCTGGGCGTGGCGGGCGTCGTGTGCTGCGCGGCCTGCACCGCCGGCGACATCTCGCAGGACCTGAAAATCGGCTACCTGCTCGGCGGCACCCCGCGTCGGCAGCAGTGGGCCGAGGTGGTGGGCACCGTGCTGCCCGCGTTCATCATCGCCCCGACGATGGCCATGCTCGCCAAGGCCTACGGCATCGGCAAGCCGCTGGTCGAAGGGCAGGCGTTCCTCAAGGCGCCGCAGGCGATGCTGTTTTCCAAGCTGGTCAGCGCGCTGTTCGATCCGTCCAAACATCTGCCCTGGACGCTGGTGATCGTCGGCGCGGCGCTGGGCGTGGTCATCGTGCTGCTGGATGTGTTCGTCTTCGAAAAACGCGGCGGCAGTTTCCGCCTGCACATCATGCCGCTGGCCGTGGGCATCTACCTGCCCTGGTCGACCACCGTGCCGATTCTCCTGGGCGGCCTCGCCTCGTGGTACGTCGTGCGCAAGGCGCGCCGGGCCGGCGGCGACAAGGCGGCCGACGACGCCAACCAGAAGGGCATTCTCTTCGCCTCCGGGCTGGTCGCCGGTGAAGCGATCATCGGCATCATCCTCGCGCCGATCGTCATCGCCTTCTCAGTGCCGCTGCTCAAGATCCACAGCGCGCTGGGCGCGGTCGCCGCGCTGGCCGGCCTGATCGTGCTGACCGTCGCGATCGCGTTGCGCAAAAACAAGTAACCGCCGGGCCCCCGCGCGCGTTTGTTCGGCGTTCGCGGGGGCTTTTTGCATCCGCGCGCCGGAAGAGTACAATCGAAGCGAACCGCGATCCGGAGGCAACGCCATGAACCGCCGCGTATTTATCTACGTTTTGCTTTACTCGCTGACGATCCTCTGCCTCGCCGCCTGCGAAAACAGCGACGATGACGATGCGGTCGACGACGATTCTCTCGACGACGACAGCGTCGACGACGACACGCTAGACGACGACACAAGTGACGACGACACATCTGACGACGACACGGGCGACGACGATACATCTGACGACGACACGGGCGACGACGACACCGACGACGACGATACCGACGACGACGACACGACCGAGCCTGAGACGATCAAGGCGATGTCGTTCAACCTGCGCACCGGCCTGGCCGCCGACGGCGAGAATTCCTGGGTGTACCGCAAGGGGATCGTGGCCGCGTACATCGAGCAAGAGATTCCCGACGTGATGGGCGTGCAGGAAGCATTGATCTTCCAACTGACCTACATCGAGCAGAACGTGCCCGGCTACGCGTGGGTCGGCCGTTCACGGCGGCTGCTGCCCGACGAGTACAGCGCCGTGTTTTACCGCACCGACAAATACGAGTTGATCGACCAGAGCACCTTCTGGCTCTCGGACACGCCCGAGGTCGTCGGCAGCCAGTTCAGCACCAGCCAGTTGTGCCCGCGCATCGTCACCTGGGCCGAGTTGGAGAGCCTCGCCACCGGCCGCACGTTCTTCGTGTTCAACACGCACTGGGACACCTACCACGGCGACGAGGTGCACGAGCGTTCGGCGGCGCTGATGGTCGAGAAGATCGCCGAGATCGCCGGCGACGCCCCGGTGCTGGTGACCGGCGATTTCAACGAAACGGTGGACAGCAGCGGGTATCAAATCCTCACCGGCGCGATGTCGTACCAGGGCGCAAGCGGCGCGATGATCGACCCGTGGATCACCCTCGCCATTGCCGACGAGGGAACCTTCCACAATTTCACCGGCACGCCGACCGGCGACTCGCGCATCGACTGGGTGCTCTACACCGACGCGCTTACGCCCTTCGCGGCGGAGGTGTCGCACTACAACCAGGACGGCAGCTACCCCTCCGACCACTTCCCGGTCTTCGCCGAATTCTCCTGGGCGGAGGGAAAATAAATTCACCCGCGGCGCACTGTCCGGGTCAGGGCAACCACGGGGGAGCGCCACTGCAAATAACCTCACAATCGGTGGCGCTGATACACAAGCGAGCAACGCGAGCGAGTTTATCAGTGTTGTTGCTGAACATCGATGAACCATACGCACACCTTTGGCTTCGCCAAAAGTGTGGCACACACGAGAATGGTGTTTTTCTTGTGTGTCACAGTTTTCGCCGTTAGGCGAAAGCTGTGTGGCGAGACTTGTAAACACTGATAAGCCTCACTTTGTTCGGCGTATCAGTGCCACCATAAATAACCCAAATTTATTCGTCCGCGCTCCTTACGGATACATATCCGGGAACAGCGGATCCAGCAGAGTGAAGATCGACACCAGCGTGTCGCGGAAGGCGGTCGGGTCGGCATCGCGGTAGGCCGCGCCGAAGTCGATGTCCAGCAGCGCCCACGACGGAATCAGCGACGGCAACCCGATCGCATGCAGAATGACGTTGAGCTCCGACAGGTTGAACGGCTGCGGATTTTCCGGGTCGGTGTCGTATTCGGTGTAGTCCAGGAAGCTGTCGGCCAGCGACTGGAAGACGTCGCGGAACTCCCAGGCCACCTGGTTGTCGTGCTCGTTCAACTCTTCCCAGGGCTGCAGATACAGCGGCTCGTTTTCCTGCCACGCGTTGTCGCCGTTGAGGTCGCTGTAGCCGAAGACCTCGGCCGTCTGCGGCGTCGTCTCGGCGATGATCAATGAGTACGTCTCCGCCGCGTTCGCCCAACCCAGGCCCATTTTCAGGCCCGCCGCCTTGAACGGCGCGCCGTCTTCCTTGAGGGTGAATACGTTGGGGAACGCCGGATCGTCCAGCAGCGCCAGCCCGATGTCGATGATCGCGCCGACGATCTCCTCGGTGCTGTAGTCGCCCCAGTCCATGTCCATCACGTCGAAGATCACGCCGATGTTGAAGTCGAGATTGAGCGCCAGCAGGTGTTCGATCAGGCCGCCCAGCAGCCGCGCCATCGCCTCGGCGGCCACGGCGTCGGGCAGGTCGAAGTCGCCGTGAAAGTCGGCCACTTCCTCAAAAAACAGAATGATCGGCATGCGGTCGAGTTCGAAAATCACGTCGGGCGCTTCGGTGCGCAGCCATTCGACCTGTTCGACCAGTTCGTCGCTGCGCTCGGTGACCAGCCCCTCCAGCGCCAACTGGATCACCTGGTCGATCATCCCCTGGCCGGTGTCGGGCACTCCGTCCTTTTCCGGCGGCTGGAAGCCGAGGAGCATTTCGATGTAGCTGTCGATGATCGAAATGACGTCGAAGTCGTGCACGAGATCGGCCAGCGCGTTGCCGTAGTACCCGCCCTCGTGCTCCGCGTCGGCCGCTTTAGCCAGCAGAAATTCTTCGCGCGCCAGATCGCCCGCGCCCAAACGCAGATAAGCCTTGCCCGCCTCGATGAACGGCTCGGCGGGCGACGGACCCGTATCGTCGTCATCGTCGTCGGTGTCGTCGTCTTCAGTGTCGTCGTCGCCGGTGTCGTCGTCGCCGGTGTCGTCGTCGTCGGTGTCGTCATCGTCGGCGGCGTCGTTGTCGTCGTCATCGTCGTCGCAGGTGCAGCCGGCGATCATCGCCATCGCGACCAGAATAAAAAGCAGAAGCAAACTGTTCCATTTAACGGCGTTCATCTTGACCCTCTCAAAGATCTTTGTGAACCCAACCGATTAAGTGTAACGGATAACACCGGGTACGGTCCAATGATTAATTCATTAGATCGTCGTCGGTCGTGTCGTCGTCGACGATCTCCTCGTCACGCACGCCCTGCAAATTCACCAACCATTGGTCATCGTTGCCCGGAATCATCTCCCAGACGTAGGTGATTTTCGTTTCGACCGGCGCGCCTTCGCTCGGCGCGGTTTTCAGCCGCAACTGGAAGGCCACGTTGGCGGTTTCCCAGGTGAACCATTCGACGTCGAACAACGCATAGCTGCTGTCGATCGACTCCACTTCGGCCAGCCGCCCCTCGAGCAACGCCCGATACTCGTCACGCGTGTATTCCTTGCCGTCGGCGTCCACGATCTTCGCGCCGGCCGCGTACACGCCGATCAGGGAGTCCAAATTCATCGCCTCCCAGGCGGTGCTCCATTGCTCGACGAAGGTTTCCAAGTGGCGCTGCAAGTCCAGCTTGTCCTCGCCCGTTTCCTGGGCGATGCGCCACTTGTTGTCGTCCGACCAGTTCATCACCCAGGAGATCCATGTCTTGTAGGCGTAGAATTCCTCGCTCGTGGTGCGCAACAGATACCACGCGCGGAATTTGACGTTGGCCTTGGTCGAGGTGACCATATAAACGTTGCGGTCGGATTCGTCGATGACCACCACTTCCATCGGTGCGAACAACTGTTCGAGATAATTGCGGTAGCCCGGCGTCTCGAACGTGCCCGCCTCGGGGATCGCGATCGTCGCATACCCGGCATACAAGGCAACCAAACGGTCAATATCCATGTCGCCGAAATACTGCACGTATTTGTCGACCATGCCCTGGGCCAGCCCCAGGCGCTCCTCGTCGTTGAGCTTTTCGGTGTCCTCGTCGCCGCAGGCGAGCGCCAGCACCATCGCCGCCAAGAGCGCCCCGCAAAGCATCGATAACACAATGGCCCGCTTCGTTCGCATCGAATCCCCGTTTCAAATACAGCCTTCGCGCCCCACGCGCGAAATTGCAAATTTAACGGTCAGTTTACACCAAGGCGGGTTAAAACAAAAATCCCCCGCCGACCGGGCGAGGGATTTTTCGTCTGGCGGACGAGCCGGATCTTACCAGTCTTTTTTGTCCTTGATGCGGGCGGCCTTGCCGCGCAGTTCGCGCAGGTAATACAGCTTGGCCCGGCGCACGTCGCCGCGACGCATGACCTGCAGGCCCTGCAACGAAGGCGAGTAGAAGGGGATCACGCGCTCGACGCCCACGCCGTAGCTCACCTTGCGTACGGTGAAGCTGCTGCGGCTGCCCGCCTTGCGCATCGCGATGACGACGCCCTCGAACGGCTGCAGGCGCTCTTTGTCGCCTTCTTTGATCCGCAGGCTGACGCGAACGGTATCGCCAATATTGAAGTCCGGCAAATCCAGCTTCGGCTGGCTCTTTTCAAAGGATGTAATCGGGTCCATTGGTACACTCCTGACCATTCATCGGAAAACAGGCGCAGTAATATCTGCAAACCCGCGCCAATTGTCAAGTCCTTTTTCAGCCCCGGCCGAAGACGCGCTCCAACCAGGCAAAAAGTCCTATAATCTCATAAGGTTGCCTCTCCAAAACGGGCGCGGCGATGAGGGCTCCGGCGGGGGGCGAAATGCCCCAGGTCAACGTAATATCGCCGGTTTCATCAACCAGTTGCCGGGCGATTTCACCCGGCGCAACCTGCCCCGGCCCACTCTGCGCGGCCAGGTGTACGAAATGATTGTCTTTCCAGCGCCGGCGGGCGTTGGCCAGCGGACCATAAACGCGTTGCGGCGCCTGCGCTTTTTCCCGCCATTGCGCGCGCTTGTCGCCGTCGGTGACGCACACGGCCAGTTCGCGCAGCCCGTAGGCCGCCGCCGCCTGTTGCGCCAGTGCGGCCAGCGCCTTGGGCGGATCGACCAACGTCAGCCGCGTGCGCTCGGCCAGGACGCGCCCCAGCAGATCCGGCCGGCGCTCGCCGGTGCGCTTCGCCGCCTGTTCGGCGCGCCATTGGGCGATCTTGCGATGGTCGCCGCCCAGCAGCACCGCGGGCGTCTCCCATCCCTTGTAAGTCGCCGGGCGCGTGTATTGCGGATGCTTGAGCCCGGCGGTGAAGGTGTCGGTGTCCACCGATTCGCTGCGGCCGACCACCCCCGGCAGCTTACGCGCGATCGCGTCGATCGCCACCAGCGCGGCGGCCTCCCCGCCGGTGAGCACGTAATCGCCGATCGACAATTCCTGATCGACCAGGTGCGCGCTCACGCGTTCATCGACGCCCTCGTAACGCCCGCAGCAAAACACCAGCGCCTTTTCCCGCGCCAGCCGCCGCGCCACGTCCTCGCTCAGCGTCTCGCCCTGCGGCGACAGCAAAATCACCCGCGCGCCCGGCAGCGCCGCCCGCGCATCGGCGATCGCCCGGTCCCACACGTCGACCTTCATCACCATGCCCGCGCCGCCGCCGAAGGGCTCGTCGTCGACCGTCCGGTGCTTGTCGTCGGTATAGGCGCGCAGGTCGACCGCGTCGATCTGCACCAAGCCCTTGCCCGCGGCCTTGCCCAGCAGCCCCTCGCCCAGGCACGAGTCGAAAAAGTTCGGAAAGATGGTCACCACGCGTAGTTGCATGCCGCCAGCATGACGGAAAACGTCGCCGGAAGGAAGGGGGGAGACGCGCTCAAAGGCGACACGGCCATGTTCCTACGAAACTAAAACTTCACCGTCGACCTGGGCAACCACGGGGGGTTGCCCCTACGAATAACATAGAATGCCCGTGTGCCATAGTTTTCGCCGCAAGGCGAAAGCTGTGCATGATTGGAACCAGATCCTGAAACGAGTTCAGGATGACTCTCCCTTCCTGTCATCCTCGGGCGTGACCCGAGGATCCGGTTGCGACAAGCACCGGCGGGTGGCACTGTTTTGCGAGCGAATAAAATGAGTGAGCATAACAGTGAACAACAAGACCACTGATATACCTCACGTTGTTCGGTAAATCAGTACCGCTTAAGATGATAATAACTTAACGAGGTAATCCCCCGTGGTTGCCCGAAGACAATTGTCCGCGCGCGTCAGCGCCGGCCGAGGCTTCACACAATAAAGAAAACATAGGTCAAGGGATTATCCCTTGTACACCTCCTCCGGTTCGATCTTCGCGAGGGTCCAGTCGAAGTCGCCGGCGGTGATGTTCGAGCCGCAGTACTCGCAGACGCCGTGCATCGACACCTTCAGCGGCGCGCCGCACGAGGGACAGCGGTCGCCCGGCTCGTCCCATTCGCCTTTGGGTTCCTTCTTTTTGAAGCCGGCCTTGCGGATGAACGTCCAGTACTCGGAGAACTTGCGCGTGCGGTTTTTGCCGCCCTCGACGATCTTCCCCTCGCGGTCGACGGTGTAGTCGATCATCGAGGCGTACAGGCGCACGACGATGATATCGAAGAACGGATCGCGCTCGACCTTGACCACCTCGATCTTCTGGAGGTTGATGTTTTCCAGCACGTTCGTGTAGCCGTGATCGCGGTAGCGCTGCAGCCAGAACAGGTGCGTCTGGAAGAGGCGGTCGGTTTCGTAGGGCCGCAGTTGCTCCCACTCCTTGGCCGACCAAGCCTTTTGCAGATGCATGAACGTCGTGCCGATGCGCGCCCGAAATTCCTCCCACCTGAACTCCGGATACGCCAGCGCGAAGGCCTTGCGGTCCGCGTCCAGCGTCGGCGAATAGACGGTCGGGAAATTCGTGCCCGCCTCGACGCCGCCCAGCGACAGCGGCTGCCGGCGGCGATCCTCCACGGTCAGTTCGTTCATCACCGTCAGTTGCCACGCGAACTCGCCGGGTTTGACCACCGTGCCGCAATAGGCGCAAGCGCCGCTGGCGTCGACCTTCACCGGGCTGCCGCACGAGGGGCACGACAGCGCCCGGGTGAATTCCGGCCCCTTGGAAATCAAGCCCTTCTGTCGCCGGAACCGCATCTGCGTGCGCGTGTAAAACGCCTTGCTTTTCTTCTCGTCGGCGACCAGCGTGTGCGTGTAGTTGGTCTCCAGATTGACGATCAGTTCCCACCCGCTCGGCTGCTGCATGACGTCGCCGAGGGTCAGCGAGCCGACGATCACATCGTGCACGCGCATGTCCGTCCGCCGCCATTGCTTGAGCCGCTCCATCGCCGGGGGCGACAGATAAGGCGTCAGACTCGCCACATCGCCGTCGGCCCCGCGCGCTTGATGGTAGCGGGCGTAGATCATCTGCACGAAATCGAGAAACAGCATCTCGGAAAAATTCGGATCGTCGCGGCGCAGATCGGCCAGCGCCTGCCGGGGGAGCTTTCTGAATTCCGGACGCGGACCCTGCACGCCCGGGCGCGGCTGGCTTTTGTACTTCACGGCGACGATGGCGCCGCCGACGATCACCAAAATCGTCAACGGAATGCCGACCGCGGGGTACTCGATGCACAGCCACAACAACAGGCGGATGATCAGATAGATCGCTTCGCCGTCGCCGCTGCCGCCCCCGCCGCCTCCGCCGCTGCTGCCGCCGCCGAACCCGCCGCCCCCGCCCAGGCGCGCCCAGGCCAACGGCGCGGCGATCAATGTGATGGTTAATGCCAGCAGTAAAACAACAGCGGTGCGGCGTTTCATAGCATCACCGGCCGATCGGGAATTTCATTGGGATTGTCGCCCACCGGCGGCAGGTGCTCGCCCAGCAGCACGGCCGTTTCGTCCAGCGCGGCCAGGAACGAGTCGGGGAAATCCGCCGCCAGCGCGGCCTGCCTAAGCTTCGCCGCCGCAAGATTCCACTCCGGACGCGGCACGGCGCGCTCGAGGCCGATGTCGGCCAGCACCTCGACTCGCCGCTCCAACCACGACACGTAAATCAACAAGCCCGTGCGGTCCAGCGTCATCGTGACGCCCCGGTTGATCATCAGCGCCTCGGCCCGCTCACGCACCTGCGCCTCGCGCCGGCGCGCCGTGGTCAGCCGACGTCGCACCGGCGGCCAATAACGGCCGGCCAGCCAGCCCAACAACAGCGAGAGCGGCAGGTCGTACAGCAGGCTCCAGACGGAAAATTCGAGCGGCGCAAACAGCAGCGCGAGCAAGGACAGCGCGGCCAGAATCAGTCCGGCGCGCAGATCGACGTCGGCGTAATTGCCCGACCGTCCGGCGAAGACCAGCACGAACTCGACCGAGGTTTTGTCCTCGGCCGCCGCCACGGCCCGCTCGATGCGATCGAGCATCGCGGCCACCAGTTGTTTTCGGCGTTGCGACATGAAAGTAAGATATCTTAGTTACACGACGGGTGTCAAAGGAAGACGATTTTTGCGATTGTCCGGCGATTCCCTTCGCTTAGCCTCGTCGCGCCGGCGGGCCCTTAGTGGCCGCGTCCGATGTTGCGCCCGACCTTGTTGTGCTGCGCGACGTCGCGCCGCTCGTGGTAGTTGCCCTTTTTCGGCGTTCCGGCCGCATCGTGCCGCCATTTTTCCTGGAATCCCGCGGCGTTGAAGAACATTTTCTCGTCGTTGCGACCGTGTTTGTCTTTCGGATAATGCGACGCTTTGGTCATGATACGCCCCCATCTCGTTTTCTGCGGGCCGTAGCCCCCTGGTGAAAATATAAGGCCTGAGCGGCTGAAAACAACACGCTGCGAACCGTTCGTTTTTTCACGCCGACCGGTTGCGCATAGCTAAAATATTGCTAGAATAACATTAAACCGATGGATGGGAGTCTATCATGAATGGACATCGTTTCTTCCGCACCGCCATGATGGCGTTTTTCTGCCTGACGCTCTGTCTTCTCTGCGCCTGCCCGCCCGACGACGACGATGATTCCTCCGACGATGACGACGACAACGACGACGACGACACCGGCGACGATGACGACGACACCGACGATGATGACAACGACGCCGACGACGATGACGACGCATCGCCGATCTGCCCGGAGATCGTCGACGGCGGACGCGCGGGCAAAGACGGTTCCTGGGCCGCGCTCGACAGCGCGGGGCGCACCCTGGTCGTCACGACCAAGGCCAAGGAACTCGTTGTGTTCACCAGCGCCGACGGCCTGACCTGGACGATGGAACATATCGTCGGCTGCTGCGAGGGCTTCCAACCGCAAAATCCGCAAATCGCCCTGGCCGGCGACAACACACCGCACATCGTGTTCCGGGATGAAAACAGCGAAACGCTCGTGCACGTCTGGCGCGACGCAGAGAATTGGGAGTATGAATCGCTGAACGATTATCAATGCACCGGCGATTTTTCGTTGGCCGTGGATGCCGACGACGCGGCGCACCTGGCCTATTACGCCGACGACGGTTTTTACTACGCCACGAATCGCAACGGCGCCTGGGTCAACGAAACGTTGTTGTCATCCAGCTTCCAATTACGGAATACGCGCCTGGCGCTGGACGCGAACGGCAATCCGCGCGTCGCCTATCTCAATAGCGAACGTGCGGTCGTGCTGGCGACGCGCACGGCCAAAGGCTGGAGCCAGCAGACGATGGACGAGCAACCGCACATGGCGGTGACGTTGGGCATCGACGCCGACGGACACAACCATCTGATCGCCTCCACCCATCTTGATGAACGCAACTATGTCCATTACTTCCACGACCTGACCGGCGCGTGGAGCGAATATACCCTGACCGACGTGTCCTACGGCGACCTCTCGCCGATCGTCTTTGCCGACGGCAAACTCCATTTCAGCGTGATCCACAGTTCCATTTTCCTTTACGTCGCCTGGCTGCTGTTCGAACTCGACACCGACGGAACGATCGAATGGATCACCGGCATCGATTCGGCGCAGTCCTTCAAGACCGCCTGGACACGCTCGGCCGACGGCGTCATTCACTGCCTCTATACGGCCGATTATCCGAACGAGGACTTTCTTGATCTGACCAACATCAACGGCGATTGGGAATCGCGCGTCGCCGATCGAACCGTCACGCCGACCGATCCGTTGGCCCAGACGATCGACGCGCTCGGCGCAACCCACCTGCTGTATTTCGTGGACAGCGACAACCGCTTCAATCATGCGCAACGACAGGAAGCGGGCTGGGATCGTCAGTCGTTGACCGACGAGTTGTTGCCCTACAAGCTGGATCTGATCGCCGGAGCCGACGGAAAACCGACGGCGGCGTTCATTCAAGACAATCAACCGGTCGTCGCCGTGTACGACGGCGGCGCGTGGAACTATACGACCGTCGAGACGACCGCCCAGGCGTCCGACCTCACGTTGGCCTTGGACAACGAAGGCCGTTTGCACCTGGCGCTGTGCGACGCAAGCAACGACCTGTTGCTCGTGTTGCGGCAAGAGGGAAAATCCTGGACGCAGCAACTGTCGCAGAACATCGACTGCCGTTATCCGCGCCTGCTGTTCGACCAAAACGACGCGGCGCACTTGTGGTACGTCAAAAACCTCAACGCCTATTACGTGGCTGACGCCCTCGATTCCTGGCATCCGAACATTGTGCATGCGGGCGCGCATCCGACGGCGAGGCCGCTGCTGACTTCCGACGGTCAGGTGCATCTGCTCATCATCGGCGACGGGGCGTTGCGGCACTTCGCCGGCCCTCCGGGCAACCTGCAGGGCGAGGAACTTGTTGTGCTGACCGACAACATGGGCTTTTCCCCCGGATTCGCCGCCGACGCCGACGACACGCTGTACGTCACCGTGCGCCAAGACGACCACCTGGCGCTGCAGACCGGCACGTTCGGCGATTGGCAAACCGTGACGTTCCCCGAGTGGGGCGAGGTCGACATTTATTCGACGATAAACGTCGACGCGGACGGCAATTGCCGCCTGGCCTGGCTGGCCGACGGCGTGCTGTGGTTCACGACCATGCCTTGTCCGTAAGCCCTTACATCACCGGCGGGAAAAGACCGTCCGCCAGGGCCTGCGCCATCAACGCATGACCGTATTTGGTGAAGTGCACGCTGCTGTCCAGAAAAAGAAACTCGTCCTTGTGCGCGCGGAAAAGCGGTCCCGGATCGATCAGCAGCACGCCCCGCTCCCGCGCGAGCTCGCGCAGCAGCGCATACTTGGCTTCGAGTAACGCGCGATACCGCCGGATCTTCTCCGCTTCGACGAGGGGCTGCCCGACCAAATAGTAAGACGGTTCGAGCACCAGCACCGGCCGCACGTCATATTGCCGGCACAGATCCAACGCCTCGGCAAACTGTCGCCGCACATTCTCGTCGCTGAGGTTGCGGTTGTTCTGCACCGAGTTGACGATGACGTGCGACGGTCGCAGGCGCGGCAGATCCTCTTTCATCCGCGAAAGAATGTAATTCATTTTTTTGCCGTTCACGCCCAGGTTGAACACCTCGGCGCCGGGGTCCAGTTCGCGGCGCAAAACCTCCTGCATCACCGGCGGATAGGTCAACGGCCAGTCGCGCGGAAACGGAAATCCCGCCGTGCTCGATCCGCCGTAGCACAAAATCCGCGGCGGCGTGTTGTCGGCGCGCGGCTCGAAGTTCACCTCCGGTTTGCGCGCGATGCTAGTTAAAAATTTGAAGCTGAGCAAAACGACGATCGCCGCCAGCGCCAGCAGCGCGGCGGGCGCGAAAAACGCGCGCTTCGTCCAGCGGAACCAGACGCCGTCCTTTTTGCGGCGCGGCCGTCGCACCGCCAGTCCCATCAACAAAAACGCCGCACCGACAAAAACGGCGACCATCGTGCGGAAGACAAAATTCACCGGGAAATTCGGCGAAGCCAGATCCAGAAACACGCGATGAAAATAAACAACGACAAACGCCAGTATCAAATCGAGGCAGACCAGAAACATCAGCACCGTGCGATAAGGCGCGGCGGCAAACCACTGCGTCGGACGCCGCCGCGACCACCAAACGAACGCCGCCAGCAGCAGGCCGGCGAACAAAGCCATCACAGGAACGGAGCCGAGCAGAAAACGCCAAAGCGAACGCGGCGATTCGACGCCGGAGGCAAGCGTTTCGCGCAAAACGCTTACGCGGGCGAAAATGCGATTGGACTGCGGCGGCTGCAAAACGATCTCAAACGTGCCCGTCGCGGCGGCATGGGGTAGGCCAAGCACGTCCCGGCCGTCCACGGCGATGAAAATTTCGTCGGCGGTCCGCGTGAAGCGCACGCGTCCCCGTTTGGGCAGGGAGCGATCGGCCAACGATCGTTTGGCCACGACTCGGCCGTCGCGGAAAGTCAACAACGCATCGTCGGCTTCGGGCGAACGGCTCAGGCGAAAGTCGAGGAAATCGTCCTTGTCGCGATGAAACAGAAAATGAAGAACCTCCCCCTCCTCCGGCCGGAAGGCCAATTCGACCTCGCGCCATAGTTGTCGTGACGAATGCATCAGCATTACGTTGTTGAACGACAACACCTGATCGTCGTTGCGCGTATGACGCAATCGACCGTCGGGCGATGCCGCCGGGGGAAACGGATAATCGGAGAAAAAAATCACCAGAAAAAGAAAGACGAATCCATAAACCGTCGCATAAAAAAGAACTCGCGCCCGTCGAGATAGGATTGTCGCTCCGCCGGTTGTTCGGATAATGGATTTCCTGTGGTTACACGTGCGGATTGTAGGCCGATTCTCGGGCAGCGTCCAGCATTCACCACGCGGCGGGCGGCGCGTCGGCTTCGGCCGCGCCCCAGTCCTCGTTGGGCGCATCGCCCATGACGAAACTCAACTCGCCGCCGCCGGCGACTTCTTCGTGCGTCAGCCAGGCGCGCGAAAGCGGCGCGTCGTTCAGATACGCCTGCTGAATGTAAACGTTCGTCGCCGACAGGTTTTGCGCGGTCACGACAAACTCGTTCGCCATGCCCGGATGCAACGTGACGCGCTCGAAAATCGGCGCGGTCAACACATAGATCGGCTGGCCGATCGTCACCGGGTACAGGCCCATCGCCGCGAGCACGAACCACGCGCTCATCGTCCCGGCGTCGTCGTCCATCTCCGGAATGTACCCGGCCGGCGCGGCGTTATAGATGCGGCCGTGGTAGGGCCAGGACCACTTCTCATGCGTGCCGTACCACTGGTTGACTTCGTTGACCAACAGGTCGCGCACCAGCGCCTGCGCCCGCCACGGCGCGCCGACGTAGTTGAACAAAAACGGCGCGTGAATGTCGGGCTCGTTGCCGTGGTTGTACAGCTCCTCGGCGAAAAACTGCGTCAACTGCGCCAGAAACTCCGCGCGCCCGCCGAGCTGCTCGACGATGCCGTACAGGTCGTGCACCACCGCCCAGCGGTATTGCCACAACGTGCCCTCGTACAGCCCGCGCGCGTGCATGACGTCCGCGTCGTCGCCCATCACCTTGAAATTCTCTTCCCACGTTTCCACATAGGCGTGCGCCAGTTCGCCGTAGAGCGCCACGTTTTCCTCGTCGTCCAGCGCCGTCGCCAGTTGCGCGGTCGCCCAATGTTCATAGGCCGTTTCCAGCACCGTATCGGGCGTGTCGGTCGGCAGATTTTCCGCTTCGAGCAAGATCGCGTCCCACGCCTCGTCGAGGCCGAAATCGTCGACGCCCTTGGCCAGCGCGTCGGCCAGCAGCGCGATGCTGTGCTCGGTGCGCACCGTCGGCACGGGCTCGTGCTCGGTCGCCCAATCGTCCTTGCCCTGCACGTACAGCTCGACCAGCGAGTGCATGATGTCGCGCACGCGCTCGGCGTCGACCAGCGTCAGCAACGCATATTTGTTGCGGTAGGTGTCCCACAGCGACCAGCCCTGGTAGCGCGTGAAATCGCCCTCCTCGTGCGTCTCGCCGTCGGTGCCGCGATAGACGCCCGACGGTCCGGCCAGAGCGACCGGCAGCAGCGACGAACGATAGAACAGCGTGTAAAACAGCGTCTTGTATTCCTCGTCGCCCGCGACGTCGATACGCGACAGGTGCGCGTTCCACAGCGCGACGGCCTGCGCGCGCACCGCGGCGAAATCCCACCCGGGCATTTCCGCATCGCGGTCGGTTTGCGCCTGCGCTTCGTCGACGCTCGACAGCCCGACCTTGGCCAACAACGTCGTTTGCGCGCCCAGGTCGAAGCGCAGCACGGCCTTGCCCGCGGCTTTGTCCGCCACGGTGAACGGCTCACTGAACGCCGCGCTGAAATAAAACTTGTACGCGCCCTCGTTGCAGACGTTCTTGGCCGACACCCAGCCGTTCAGATTGTCGCCCTCGACGCCCCAGCCCGCGCCGACCTGGTCGGCGAAGGGCCGGTTGAGCGTCACCTGCACGTAGACCGTGCCGCCCTGCGCGAAGGTGTAGCGGTGCAGGCCGACGTGCGCCGAAGCGGTCAGCTCCACCGTGATCGCCTGCTCGTCGTTGAGCGTCACCGCGTAGTAGCCGGGCGCGGCGCTTTCGGTCGTTTTATCCATCGCCGTGCCCAGCAGCGTCGAGGTCTGCGTCGAAGGCAGAAAACGTACGCTGCCGCCCGCGCCGTTGCAGCCCACGCCGCCGATGCGCGTATGCGACACGCCGTTGAGCCGGTTCGAGCGAAAGTCGTAACCCGCGTGGCCTTCCAGCGTCGTGTCGGGGCCGAGCTTGACCATGCCGAAGGGCACGCAGGCGGCCGGATGCAGTTGCCCGCGATCGTTGGACGTGCCGATGAATGGATCGACGTACTGCGTGTAATCGACGCTGTCGTCGTCTCCGGTATCGTCGTCGGCGCTGTCGTCGTCGGGCGTCGCGTCGTCGTCGGCGGGCGTCGTATCGTCGTCATCGTCGGCGCTGTCGTCGTCGACCGCGTCGTTGTCGTCGTCGTCGTTGTCGTCGTTGTCGTCGTCATCGTCGCCCCGGCAGCCGACCAACAGCGCGAACACCAACAAACACAACATCAGAATTTTCATAAGTGATTTCACCGGTTGGTCCCCTCACTTCCCCAAAGCACGTTTGATGCTGTCGGGAATGCGGCGCGGCTGCTTGGCCAGGTCGATAGCCTTTTGCACGTTCGTGCGATGGTCCGGATTTTCGCGGAGCCAGCGATGCTCCTGCCACTTGCGGTTGGCGTCGCCGACGATCTCCTCCAGGTCCTGCGGCGAGAGATGATCGGTGCGGATCACCGCGCTGCGGAAACCGTCATACTTGTCGAAATCGTCCGACAGCAACCGCCCCTGCTCCTTGAGCAGCTTGTGATACTTGCTGCCCGGGAACGGCGTGGCGATGGTGAACTGCAACGACTCCGGATCGGCCCACAGCGCCAGGTCGACGGTCCGCTTCGCCGTCGCGCGCGTTTCGCCGGGCAGGCCGAACATGAAGGTCAGATGCATCTTGATGTCCAGCTCGTGCGTCAGTTCGATGATCTCGCGCGCCTTGTCCAGATCCAGCGACTTGTCGGCCTGCGCGATCAACTCCGGGTTCGCCGTTTCGATGCCGTACTTGAGCGAATACAATCCGGCGTCCTTGAGCGCCTCGAGCACCTCGCGGTCCATCCGGTCGATGCGCGCCATGATCGCCCAGGGCACGTTCAGGTTGCGCCGTTTGATTTCATGCGCGAACTCGATCGTCCGTTTCTTGTGCACGTTGAAGGTGTCGTCGTCGAAGTACACCGACTTGAAGCCGCCCCGGCGCACCAGCCATTCCATCTCGTCGACGGTGTCGACCACCGCGCGCATGCGGTACTTGCGCGAGTCGTACATGATCTGCGGCCACGCGCAAAACACGCAGCCGAAGGGACAGCCGCGCGAGGCCCACATCTGCACCGACGGGCGCGGGATCGAGCCGGGTTCGTCGTGGTATTCGTGCATCGGCAGAAAGTGGCGCGCGGGCCAGGGGAAGCGGTCGAGGTTTTCCTCGAGCGGCCGCCGGCCCTCGTCGACGATCGCGTCGCCGTCGCGCCACAGCAGCCCCGCGCATCCTTTAAAGGAAGCGCCGGCGGCCAGTCGCTGTGTGAGCTCCAGCAACGTCAGTTCGTACTCGCCGACCAGCACGACGTCCAGATCGCCGTGCTCGGCCAGCCAGGCGGGCTCGTACATGAAGGCGTGCAGCCCGGCGAAGGCCAGCGTCGCGCGGGGCAGCCGTTGGCGCAGTTCGCGGGCCACGGCCAGATCGGTGTCGATGGAAATCGTGCTGGCTTCGAGCACGACCACGTCGGGCCGGAAATCCACCGCGCGCTCGACGAACGATTCGCGGCTCGTCTTTTCGGCGCAGCCGTCGATCAGCAGCGTGTCATGCCCCGCCCGTTCCAGCACCGCCGTCGCGTAGGCGAGAAAAAACGGAAAGGGCATATACTCGAGTTGCTCCTCTTCGTAATGCGGCCAGCGGCTGCCGGCGCGCACGCCGTAAAAGCCCGGTTTGGCCCACGGAGCGTTGCCGAGAAATACGCGCATCGTCCCTCCTGTCGTTCATCCGCAGCTTAATGCGCCCCTGGATTTCGCGCAACGCCGCCTTATCGTTTAACCCACGACGCCGGCGGAGTGTCTGCATTGACGTAAACGAAGCAACCTTGTTGGAAAGGAAACCGAAAATGAAAAATAAACTCCTCCTCGTAAGCATGTTGACCTTACTGACCGTCGCTCTGATCGCCGTGCCCGCCATGGCCCGGCAAGGACGCGGCGGACACCACGGCGGCGGCCACGGCCAGGGCATGGGCCCCGGCAACGGCCCCTGCGGCATGGGCATGGGCTCGGGCATGGGCCTGGGCTTCGGGCCCTTCTGGCTGGACGACAGCGCGGTCAAGGACCTGGGGCTGAGCGACGCGCAGATCGACAAGCTCGACGCGCTGCACCAGGCCAAGCAGCAGGATCAGATCGACCTGGACGCGACGATGCGCAAGGCGCACCTGGCTTTCCAGAACACGATGCGCGCCGACGCCGTCAGTGAAGCCGCCGCGAAGAAAGCGGCCGATCAGGTGATCGCCGCCCAGAGCAAGCTGATGTACGCACAGATCGAATACCAAATTGCCGTGCGCAACATCCTGACCGCCGAACAGTTCGACAAACTCCAGGATCTGCGGCCGATGAATCGCGATCGTCGTCAATCGCAGCGGGTCGGCTCGCAGAATTCCTTCCCGCGCGGTCGTTGACCCGCGGGGGATACATCGACCCCTCCCCTCCTTTGTCCCGGATGCGGCCGCTCGAGCGATCGGGCGGCCGCGTCGTTTAAACAAAATCCAACAAGATAAATATTACCCCATTTACATGATTATAATTTATTGATATTCATCATCGGACATGATCCTGAATTTTTCCAAAAATTATTAACTCTTTTCGTTTGGAGGAGCAATGCACGGTATTGGCGTTGTTGAATTAATTTACGGAATCATCGGTATCGTAGTAATTTTGGGCATCTTTACAGAATCGGAAGAGCACACGTCTGAACTCCAGTCACCGAATACGATCTCGTATGC
>CALBTQ010000636.1 GCA_937967875.1 uncultured Pseudomonadota bacterium | reverse complement strand
TTATACTTCAGCTGCTATGCGGTCAATTTTTTTCATTGTTTTTTATTTTTTTTTTTAATGGTACGGCGCCCACCGAAATCTCCCCTCTTTCCCTACACGCCGCTCTTCCGATCTTGAAGTGCAGCGGGCTGCGCACCGACGCGACGACGATCTCGGTGTCGAAATCGTACAGGTCGTACAGCTCGGCGATTTCCTCGATCAACTCCATGCCGTCGGCGCCGATGTCGTCGAGCCGCCCGACGAACGGGGCAATGTACGCCGCGCCGGCCTTGGCCGCCAGCAGCGCCTGGGGCATGTTGAAAATCAAGGTCACGGTCGTCGCGATGTCCTTGTTCGCGAAAGTGCGCACCGCGCGCAGACCGTCTTTGCTCATCGGGATTTTGATCACGACGTTCGGGGCGATCTTGGCGAGTTCTTCGCCTTCCTTGATTATTTCGTCATACGTGATGCCGACCGTTTCGGCGTTGACCGGCGCGTCGGTGATCGCGCAGATGTCGAGGATCGCCTGCTTGTTGGTTTTGCCGGTCTTGGCGATCAGTGTCGGATTCGTCGTCACGCCGTCGCACAAGCCCAGGGCGATCGCTTCCTTGATTTCGTTCACATTGGCCGAATCGATGAAAATCTGCATGGTGTTCTCCTGAAAAACTTAAGCCAATCCCTGCGCACGCACCGCGGCGGCGATGGGCAGAACCTGGTCCAGCAGCAGGGGCAGTTCGTCGCCCAGGCAGACCATGCTCGCCGCGTCGCAAGCGGCTTTGAACGGGGATGGATGGGTTTCGATAAACAGCGCGTTCGCGCCCGCCGCCACGCCGGCGCGGGCCAGGTGCATGGCGAACTCCGGTTCGCCGCCCGCCGGATCGCTGCTGGGCAGGCCGTAAATGCGCACGATGTGCGTGGGATCGTAAACCACCGGGCAGCCCAGCGACTGCATGATCGGAATGCAGCGCAGGTCGCTGACCAGGCGGTGATAGCCGAAGCAGGTGCCGCGTTCGGTCAGCAGCACGTTGTCGTTGCCCATTTCATGTAGCTTGCTGACCGCGCTGGCCATGTCTTCCGGCGCGAGAAATTGCCCTTTTTTGACGTTGACCGCCTTGCCGGTTTTGCCCGCTTCCAGAATCAGACTGGTTTGCTGACACAAAAACGCGGGGATCTGAATCACGTCCAGCACCTGCGCGGCAGCCGGGATATCGGTTTCGCGGTGGATGTCCGAGAGCACCGGGCAACCGATTTTCTCGCGCACCTTGTTGAGCATCTCCAGCCCGTCGTGCAGGCCGGGACCGTTGAAACTTTTCGCCGAGCCGCGATTGTCCTTCTCGTAGCTGGCTTTGAAAATATAGGGAATGCCGCGCTTGGCCGTTTCGGCGGCCAGCGTTTCGGCGATGAACAAGGCTTCGTCGAGTTTTTCCAGCACGCACGGACCGCTGATCAACGCCAGCGGGCGGCCCTTGCCGATGACAATGTCGCGCACATGCACGTCGTTCATTTTTGCTCCTCGAGCGGTTTGGCGTTTTCGCTTACCAGTAAGGGAATGCCGTCTTCGATCGGATATTGTAGCTCACAACGGCGGCAAAGCAACGATTGTTCGTCGGCGGCCAACTCCAGTATTTCCCGGCATTGCGGGCAAATCAGGATCTCCAGCAGTTGCGGATCGATCGCCATGGCTTACCCCCGCTGCGCTTTGAGCCATTCGTATTCGGCGCGCAGGCCGTCGGCGAGGGCGACCTTCGGCGCGTAGCCGAGCAACTGTTTGGCCCGTGTGATGTCGGCCCAGGTATGTTTGACGTCGCCTTTTTGCGCGCCGACGTCATTGCGCCGCAGCGGCGCGCCGTTAATTTCCGCCAGCACGGCGAGCACCTGGTTGACGCTGACCACATTGCCGCCGCCGAGGTTGATCACCGCGCCGGCGCAGTCGGCCTCGATCGTCGCCATGATCGCGTCGACGATATCGTCGACGTAGGTGAAGTCGCGCGTCTGCTCGCCGTTGCCGAACAGCGACAGCTCACGGTCGTCCAGCGCCGCCCGGCACCACTTGTTGAAGGCCATGTCCGGACGCTGGCGCGGACCGTATACGGTAAAATAACGCAAACTGACCGTCGGAAGGGCGAAGGCCTTGTGGTACAGGTTGCACAGGTGCTCGGCGGCAAGCTTGGTCACGCCGTAGGGGCTGATCGGTCGCGGGGGATCGTCCTCGTGCTCGGGCATCTTCAACGCGTCGCCGTAGACGCTGGAACTGCTGGCGTATACGAAGCGCGCCGGCATCTTCTCTTTGCACGCTTCCAGCAGGCGTTGCGTGCCCATGACGTTGAGCGTGGTGTAGATTTCGAACGACGCGCCCCAACTCGCGCGCACGCCCGCCTGGGCGGCCTGATGAAAAACGAGATCGCCTTCGTCAAGCAGCGCGACCAGGTCCATACGATTCAGATCGTCCTCGATGAACGTGAAACGCTTGTGTCGCCGCGCCGGCGCGACGTTGCGTTCCTTGATCTCCCGTGCGTAGTAGTCGGTGAAACAGTCGATGCCGACCACGTCGTAGCCGGCGGCCAGCAGCCGCTGGCTGAGGTGGGAACCGACGAAGCCGGCGGCGCCGGTGACGATGCACTTCATGAGCCATTCTCTCCCGTGTTGATGCGGGTCAGCAGGTCGGTGGTGCTGTGGTCCTTCGGATCGCCGACGATCGCCACGCGCCCGCCGTAGCCGCGCACGGTGTCCACTTCCGGCACGGTGTCCTTGGTGTAGTCGGTGCCCTTGGCGTGCACGTCGGGTTTGAGCGCCAGCAGCACGTCGGTCACTTTCTTTTCCGCGAAGGTGGTTACGTAATCGACGCAGGCGAGCGCCGCGATGATCTCCACCCGGTCGGCCAACGGCACCACCGGGCGGCCTTCGCCCTTGAGCGCGTGCACGCTGGCGTCGGAGTTGAGCGCCACGACCAGCACGTCGCCCTCGGCGGCTGCGCCCTGCAGATAGCGGATGTGCCCCACATGCAGCAGGTCGAACGCGCCGTTGGCCAGCACGATCGAACGTCCGACGGCCCGTTCCCGCGCGACGAGCGGAATCAGTTCGGCGAGGCTTACGATTCGAGCCATGGATGATTCTCCAACGCCTGACGCACTTCGGCGGGCGTGACCGTCGCGGTGCCCTGCTTGAGTACGACCAGACCGGCGGTGACCGTCGCCAGCCGGGCGGCGAGGGGCAGCGCGGCATTGGCGGCCGTGGACAAGGCGAAGGTGGCGATGACCGTGTCGCCCGCGCCGGTTACGTCGGCGATTTCGTCGGTGCCGTAGATGCCGAGGAAATCGGCCTGCGCATCCTTCGTTTTCAACACCATGCCCTGTTTGCCGCGCGTGATGATCACCGCGTCGGCGTTGGCGCCCAGGCGCATGCGCTCGGCGGCGAACGCCACATCCTCGTTGGTGCGAATTTCCATGCGGCAGGCTTCGCAGGCTTCGGGTTCGTTGGGCGTGATCAGGTGCGCGCCCTGAAACTGGAGACTGCGATGGCGGCTGTCGACCAAGACCTTCATCCAGTCGCTTTGCCCGATAGCGCTCACGCGCCCCAGCACGTTGTCGCTGAACACGCCGTAGCCGTAATCGCTGGCAATCATCACCTCGCACATGCCGGCCGCTTCGTCGATGGCGGCCAACAGCTTTTTCTCCGTTTCCGGCGAAACGGGATGACGCAAGCCGCGGTCGATGCGCAGCATCTGCTGATAGGTCGTGTGCAGGCCGCTGGCGACGACGCGCGTTTTGGTGATGGTTGGCAGTTGCGGATCGCGAATGATGAAGTCGGTGTTCAGGCCCAGATCGCGCAAGGTGGCGAGCACCAGATCGCCTTCCTTGTCTTCGCCGACGACGCCGATGATGAACGGCTCGCCGCCCAACGCCTTGACGTTGTTGGCCGCATTGCCGGCTCCCCCCAGGGCGACCTTGTCGCTTTCGTGTTCCAGGATCAGCACGGGCGCTTCGCGGCTGACGCGGTCGGCGTGCGCATAGACGAACAAATCGGCCACCAGATCGCCGACCACGGCCACGCGGTGACCGGCAAGCTCGGCGAGCAACTTCAGCAGCGCGTCATAGATCGGAAGAGCGTCGTGTAGGGAAAGAGTGTAGATCTCGGTGG
>CALBTQ010000635.1 GCA_937967875.1 uncultured Pseudomonadota bacterium | reverse complement strand
GGACTGATCACAATCGACGCCCGGTACACCTCAAGAGTGAACAGCGTGTTGATGCCGAACTCGTCTTCGACGGCGACCCGATCACTGACGAACAAGGGATTGAGTTCCTCGGAAAAATAGACGACCACCTGGCTGGACAGCACAACATCGGGCTGTTGGTGGTGCGGCACCGTCATTTCGATCTGAAACGGTTCGCTCGATTTTTCGGCTTTCAGCGGAATGAATTCATCCGAACAGCCGGCCAGCAGAGCCGCAACAAACAGCAGGCCCACCAGCGCGACGTTCACGAATCGATTGAAAATTCGCATGGTCGACCTCCATCAATAACGCAGGGTTAAGGTGCCGATCACGCCGTTCAGATCGCCGCTGGATTCGAATTTTCGCCCGTCGCCCGCTTCCACCGTGCGCGCGACAAGATATTGATTGAAGTAGGTCGCACCGACGGTCAGCGGGTGCGCGAGGAAAGGAATGTAGGTGATGTCGTGCGCCGCTCCTAGGCTGAACACGTGTTTGGCGTTGTCGAGCACCACCGCGTTGCCGATGCCCGGATCGGAGAACGGAGTATCTTCGTAGTAATAGCCGGCGCGGAAGAAGACGTTTTCGAAGGCGGTCCACTCGATGCCGAAGCGCGGAATGTAAATGTCGTGCGTGTCGAAATCGGCGTCCTCTTTGACCGCATCCTTCTTGGACACCTCTTCCTCATAGTCGCCCCAGTTGGCCCAGGTGCCGTCGACGGTCAACAGCAGTTCCTGCATGGGTCGAACGGCCACGCCCAAGGTTGCCTGCTGCGGCACATAAGTGTCTTTGAAGGCCATCATCAGATTGAGGGTCGTCAGACGCGAATCGCTGACCAACGCATCGGTGGTGGCGTCGATCGCGTCGAATTTCGCAAGGGCTTTGCCGCGATAGGAAGCGCCGATGGTGATCACCGGGTGCACCGGCGCATAGAGGCTGAAGATCGGCGCGAAAGCCGGTTCGGCGCTGACCTGAATTTCCTCTTCACGCGTATTGCCAGCCATGTCGGTCTCGGCGATCAGCTTGTTTTCGCCCTTGATCATGATGAACCCACCGCCGCCGACGTAAAGTTGCGGAATGATCTTGATGCCCAAACCGGTGACCATCGTCACGCTCGACAGACCGTAGCGCGCGAACTGGCCATTGTCGCTGCGGCTGTCCTCGAAGTTCATGAACGACTTGAGGTTGTTGTCGATGGACATGTCGAAGCCCAGGCCCAGGCCGTGCTTGTTGTTGAACAACTCCGACAGGTTCATCGTGAAGCCGAGCAGCACCAGCTTGTTGTCCGTTTCGAAATTAACCTCGTCGTCGCCGTCATTGAGCCCTCCGTTGAATCGCGGCGCGGCGTAGAGGTAGCCGATATCCAATTGGCTGGTCGTCATCGCGCCCAGGGCGGCGGGATTGAAATAGGTGACCGAATAATCGTTACCCACGGCGGTCATCGCATTGCCCAGGCCGATCGACCGGGCGGACATGCCGTAGGTATTGGGGATGAAAACCAGGCCGGCCTGGGCGATCGAAACGCACGCCAGCCAGAGGGCGAAAACGATGGCGAAACAAACAAATCGCTTCACGTTCCTCTCCTTGCTAGGTCCGTTGGATTCGCCAGGGGTGAACGCGCCGCTAGCCGTTATTAATTGAAGATTTCTACTAATGAAATTGCACTTTGACCTGCTTAATGATTTGCGCAAAACGTTAAATGGAAGTCAAGCGATAATCGCAGATAATTCATAATAGCGGTGTAATCAGACAGGCACCGCCGCCATGATCCCTTCCGGTTCGTTGGCGATGAGACGACGGAGCGTCAGCACGACCAACACCGGCAACAAGATCGGCGCGGCAACTTGAAACACCAACCATTCGGAGATCAGGTTTCCTTCCGGCGCGCCCTGCCCCCGCAGTCGCGCGAGGAACGAATCGAAGGTGTTGCCCGCAACATTGGCGAAGAAGATCATCCGCAGAAAAGCCAGCATGTCGTCCGCCTTTTGCGTTCCGTAATAATCGCGCAATTGGGCCAGCCGCCGCTCGTCCGGTTCGCCGCGCGTGGCGGCGTAATGCCGCGCGAAGTCCAGCGCGACGCGTTCGCGACGATCGTACACATAATTCTCTTCCTGATGCAGCAGGGCTTTGATTTCCGCGAGATCGACCTTATTCCACAACGCCCAATGCGCGTGCACGAAGGCGCAATAGCGGCAACGATTGAAGGCCGTCGCAGCCAGCAAAATCTTCTCACGAAACGCGCCGTCGATGCGTCCACTGAGAACGGCGTCGAACAAATCCGGCGCGCCTTTGCCCATTTTATAAAGGTCGCGCAGCAACGCGGTCATCGAATAGATCGGTTTGTCGAACACGGCGGACCTCCACACAGGTTACGGCTCAAATGTATTCATTGCCGCGCGAAAATCAAAACGAATTGTCGGCGATCCACAATATCAGTTCGTCGGCAACCAACTTAGACTAGGCGTCCGGATCCATGCGAACAGTCAGCATCACGGAACCACCTCGTCGAGCCCAATATCCCATCCGTCGCCTTGCGGGCGCGCATCGCCGTCGATATCCCACAGCGCGCCGAAGCCGCCGTACAGGGCCAACGGATCCATCCCCACATCGAGGCACGGGCTGTCGCCGGTCAAATGCAAACCGTCGACATCGAACTGCGGATCTTCGGAGATATTGCCGCCCGCCTCGATGCATCCGGTAAAGGTGCAATTGTTGATATCATCCAACGAGTTGGTGTAATTCACGAGGTAGGTGGTCGTATCGCCGTAGATATCGTTATTGTACAACATGACCCGGCCTTCCGAAGCGCGAACACCAATCGAAAAAACGGTGCCGCTGCCGCCGGCAATGATGTTGTTGACGATCATCCCGTGTCCCTGGTTGTAAAAATTGGCGCCAACGGCATGGTCCGCATCGCCGCCGTCAATCACATTATTGATAACTGTCACATCGCCGCCATCCCCATAGACACCGCTGGTATATGGCGAAGAGCCTCCGTAAATATAATTATTGACCAAGATGGCGGATGAATCCGACCAGGCCTTCACACCCATGGACATGTCCGATGCCGTGCCGGCGAAGATTTCATTGTTGCGCGCAACGGCGACGCCGCCGTAGACGCAATCGATTCCGCGCGAATAAAGTCCGCTGTCGCCGGCGACGATCGTGTTGCCCTCCAAATAGGCAAAGGCGGCATCGGCGTAAAGTTCCACACCGAATGCAAGCTCGTCGGCATAGCCGCCTTCAATTACGTTGTCGATGAATCTGGCCTGGCCGTAGACCATCGCGCCGGTCACCATGTTGGCCGCCGCGGTGTTGGTCGGTTGAATGATGTTGTCGATGATCGTGGCGGATTTGCCGCTGTTTACATAAACACCGGAAGTAAGGTTGGCCATCGGATTTGTGTTCGCTAGGGTAAAACCCTGAACTGCGATCGGCGGCACGTCATAGTTGACGATAACCGCGGTATAGGAAGTATTGGCTACAATCGTTTCGTTCGCCGCAATATCACGCGTCCAGTTGACCGATTCATACCCGCCGAAAAACGAGGCCCGTCCGAGAATCGTATCCGTATACGTGCCGGCGGCGACGAACACGGCTTTCCCCTGTTCGTAAGCGACTTGTTGCGCTTCATGCAAGGTCGCCAAAGGTTCGGCCATCGTGCCCGGATTTTCGTCATCGCCGGACGGGGCGACGAAAATGCCCGTGGCGTCGGACATCAGAAAATCCTCGCCGTCGCAATTTTGATCTACGCCGTCATCGGGCAGTTCCGGCGCGTTGGGAAACGAAATAGCGTTTGCGTCGTCGCAGTCGTCGTGCTTGTCCGTCCAGCCGGCCGGACATGTTTCATTCAAGGGAATCATCACGGCCAGATCACCGTAACCGTCGAAATCGGCATCGCGGAAACAGGCCGGCACGCAGCCGTCGCCATCTTCAACACAGACTTCGTCGAAATTGCAGGGATCGCCTGAGTGTACGCATTGATCGTTTTCCTCGTCACACGATTCGTCGCCGGTGCAGAACAACTCATCGTCGGGGCATCGCGGATCGTCGTCATCGTACTGGCTGACGCATTCATCTTGCTCTTCATCGCACGATTCCGCCCCGTTGCACCAAAGGCCGTCGTCGCCGCACGGATCGCCCGAGTGATAGTCGCAGGCGCCGTATAGGCATTGATCGGCGCCGTTGCAAAACACTTCGTCGTCGCAGGATACGCCGTCGTTAAAGGACCATTCGGTGGTCGAATGAGCAACGTCGCAATGCAGACACTCGTTCAAAAGATTGACGTCGCCGTCGGCGTAGCAGACCGTGTCGATCAGGCAGCCCTCGCAAACGGTCGTATCGTCGTCGCCGGTATCGTCGTCATCGGTATCATCGTCGACCGTATCGTCGTCGCCGGAATCATCATCGGTTTGATCGTCGTCGTTCGCGTCGTCGTCCGCCTGGTCGTCATCGGCATCGCGCTGATCGTCGTCATCGTCGTCGCCGCAACCGCAAAAAACAAGCAAACACAAAAAAAGAATACCGATTCCCAGTTTCAACCGCCAACAATTCATCTGCACCCTCCCCGTATCGGCCTGCGGTTCGACATTTTTATATCATTGATAGCAAAAGAATACGAACGGAATAGTTGGATTAAATAATTATATCTTTCGGAGGGGCGCTCAGGTCTTTAGATCCACCTGCTGGATGGTGTTGGCCCGGCCGTCCTCGGTGAGATACATGCCGGTCGTGCGCACTTTACCGGCCGTGTCGCCGGTCGAATCCTGTAAGGTGAAATTCGTGGAAACATTGCGCAGGTAAATCGCGCCGACGTTCTTTTCCGTCAGCGTCGAGTACAGATCGCCGCCGCTCGCGTCCTTGGTCCAGACGCGCAAATCGTTGTAGACCGCGTCGGCCTCGTCGATCCAGCCGTTGCCGTCCTGGTCGTGCGCGGCCAACTCGGCGAAACCGTCGCCGGAAGTCGGGCCGAACAATTCGGAACCGTCGGTGGCGATGCCGTCGCCGTTGCGATCCAACACCAGGAAGCCGCTGCCGGCTTTAACAAAGGAGACGCTTTCCCGCTCGCCGTCCGCATCCAGATCGAAGTCGATTTTCTCGTCGGTCAATTCGGCGGCATTGCCGGCGAAGTTGATCACCAACGGATCGATCAACGCATCGCCGGCGCGCAGATGAAAGTCCTTGACCGTCACCGATTCGCGCGACATTTGCAGCTCGGTTTCGAAGGCGATTTCCCGGCCGTCGGCGGTTTTCACCACGCCCTGCGTTTTGAAAGTGGCTTGTTCCACTTCGCGTGTTTCCTCGTGATAGTCGTAGGCGATGCCCCAGCCCTGGCGTTGCGGCGTCGTTTCACCGTTTTGCGCCGCGGTCAGATCCTGCGCCAGTTGATTGGCGCGTTGCTCGGCCTGCGCCCGCTTTTCCATAAAATCGTTCATGCTCGGCAGAGTGATTTTCTTTTTGGTGAGCATTTCGATGAACAGGGCTTTGATTTTTTCTTCGGAATAAATGAGTTCTTCCCGCAGCAGGTCGTCGGCATTGAGCGCTTTCGGCTCTGCTGCTTGCCCGAGGCGCAAGCGCTGCCCCGTTTGCAACAATTTTTCCAAATCGTCCAGCGACGGCGTCTCCTCGCCGGACAAGGTGACGCGATCGAAAATCGCCGAGCGTGTTTCCGCAACGGCCCGCACGTTTTCTTCCACGTCGAGGCGGCCGGCGGCGTCCCAAACGCTCAAGCGTTCATTGCGTTCATATTCGAATCGATGGATGTTTTTCGCGGCGAGCGACACGTCCGCTTGCACAATCTTCATCGAACGCCTCCTTGCGTCGTTGAAGTTAGATCGTCAGCACACACCGATCCTTCGATGTGCCGGATAATTTTTATATCGGCCGCTTTCAGTGGCGACTTGAGCAGTCTTTTCCACATTCCGACCCGGTTCTTTCCCTGGGAAAATCTGATATCCTTAGGCGGCAACCTCACAGAGATATTATTCATGCAACGCCGGGTCGCCGAATTCATTTTGGCTCATCGCCTGTTGATCAGCGTGCTGCTGCTCATCCTGACGCTCGCCCTGACCTATCAACTGCGGTTGTTTCGCATCAGCCAAAGTCAGCATAAGGATCTGCCGCAGAACGATCCCGACCTGGTGTATTTCGAGCAGTTCTGCCAACGCTTCGGCGACGCCGAATTGCTGATCATCGCCGTTGCCGCCGACGATATGTTCACGGCCGACAACCTGCAGTACCTGCAACAACTGACCGAATTGATCGGCCGGATCCCCGATGTCGAGGAAGTCATCTCGTTGACCAACGTCAGCGACATTCGCACCGACGGCGATCAGATCGACGTGCGCTTGCTGCTGGCCGAAATCCCCAACGATCCGGCCGAGCTGGCCGCCAAGAAAGCGTACGCCCTCGGCAATCCGTACTGGGTGAAAAATCTGGTATCGCCGGATGGCGCGACCGCTTCGATCAACGCCAAGCTGCGCTATCTGCGCGAAGATGAAACCTATCGCATCGCCGTGGTGCAGAAGGTGCGCGAGATCCTCCGTACGAATCCGCATCCCGGAACAGTCGTGTACATGACCGGCGTGTCGCCGTTGCTGACCGACTCGCTCGATTACATCACGCACGACCTCAAGCGCTTCATGTGGCTGACGCCGGTGTTGATCATCCTGCTGTTGTTGCTGGTGTTCCGCACCGTACGCGGCGCGTTGATTCCGCAAATCGTGATCGGCGCCTCGGTGGTGTGGATCGGCGGCGTGTTTTTCACCATGGGCAAAGCGGTCGGTATGGTCACGACGATGCTGCCGACGTTGATTATGGTTATTGGCCTGTCCGACCGGATCCACATTAACAACCACTA